>CAYIVY010000051.1:0-7325 GCA_964366945.1 uncultured Gammaproteobacteria bacterium | reverse complement strand
TGAAAAAAAAATATTCTCACCTATAACTTCAGAAATAATAAAAAAAATGTTAGTTTCAACTGTCGAAAATGCAGAAGCTAAGTGGGATAGACCAAAAGGCTACAAGATTGGTGGCAAAACCGGGACAGCACAAGTTCCAATAAGAGGTCATTATGATCCATCGAAGACAATTGCCTCATTTATTGGATTTGGGCCGGCTGACGATCCTAAATTTCTTACTTTAGTGGTTCTTTATGAACCAAAAACATCCCCTTGGGGTTCTGAGACGGCCGCACCACTATTTTTTGAAATCGCAAAACAACTTATAGTATATTATAATATAAGCCCAACACGGTAATATGCAAAAAATAAAAAATATTTATCATCTCTTCCAAGCCATTATTGCTAATATTTTTTATGGTTTTCCCAGTCGCAAACTTAAGGTAATTGGAATTACCGGAACTGACGGAAAGACAACGACTACTCATTTAATCTATCACATATTAAAGTCATCAGGTGCAAAAGCTTCGATGGTCTCAACGATTTATGCTAAAGTTGGGGGCAAGAAATTTGATACTGGTCTCCATACCACTACTCCTTCATCATTTACTATTCAAAAATTGCTTACAAAAGCAGTAAACAATGGAGAACAATATTTTGTTTTGGAAACAACGTCCCATGCTTTAGATCAAAATCGAGTTTGGGGGGTTCAATATGAAGTTGGGGTAATTACTAATATTACTCATGAACATCTTGACTATCATAAAACTTATGAAGAATATGTAAAAGCAAAATCAAAATTATTAAAAATGGCAAAAGTTGCCATAAAAAATACAAACAAAATTGCAGGAATTGTCAAAAAAATTCCCAATCTAACTAAATTTAATCAATATAACTATTCCTATGCTTATTCTGTTTGTAAAAAGTTAGGATTGACTGATGAAATGATTTTGAAGGCGATGAAAACCTTTCAATTGCCAAAAGGCAGGCAGGATTTAGTCTATGATAAAGATTTCAAAGTGATAATAGATTTTGCTCATACACCAAATGCACTTTTACAATTGCTTCCTGAGATTAGAAAAAAATATCTAAAACAGTCAGGAAGATTAATTCATGTTTTTGGCTCAGCCGGACTTCGCGACGTGACCAAAAGACCTTTAATGGGAGAAGCGTCGGACAAGTTCTCGGACATTATTCTATTGACAGAAGAAGATTACCGAACCGAAGATCTTGAAATAATTTGTCAACAAATTGTTTTAGGAATAAAAAAGAAAAATTATCAAATTATCAATGATCGTCAACAAGCAATCAATCAAGCAATAGAGATGTCCAAAATAAATGACGTGGTTGTCATTACCGGTAAGGGTCATGAGAGCAGTCTTTGCCGAGGAAAAATAGAGTATCCGTGGGATGAGTATGAGGTAGTTAGGAAAGCACTAAAAATATGATCACGTACGATTCTAATCTCAAAATTTTTACTTCTACTTTGGTTAACAATGAACGGTTTTTTGGTGGTTTTGGAACTCGTTATCTGGGAGACGGCCGTCGCATAGATAATATATTTAATTTTTTTAATAATAATGACATATCATACAAAACAATTGTGATTCCAGAACAAATTCACTCAACAAATGTGTCCGTGTTTAATTCTAATTTAATAGATAATGTGGAAAGAATTTCAGAAACGGACGGAGTTATCACAAAGGAGTCAAATAATATTTTAACTATAATTACAGCTGATTGTACGCCAATAATGTTTGTTGAAAAAAAACAAGGAATAATAGGAATTTCACATCAGGGCTGGAGAGGGAGTGTTAAAAGATTGGGGCAAAAAATGATTAAAAAAATTATTGAGTTGGGTGGAAAAAAAGAGAACATAGTTGTTGCCATTGGGCCATCGATAGGCCAGTGCTGTTATGATGTTGATGATGAGCGTTACTATCAATTTGTTGAGGAATTTAATGGATATACAGATAAGATTTTTCACCGTCACCATGGTAAACTTCATCTTAATCTATCACTTTTAAATTTTTTACAACTAAAAGAATCAGGTCTGCCAGATAAAAATATTGACCACTTTCCTTTTTGTACCCGCTGTGATAAAAAACGTTTTTTTTCATTTCGAAGAGACAAAAAAGATGACTATGGAGAGATGATTAGTTTTATTGTTAAGGGTGTATAATTACTAGATATGATGTTACAACAAGCCAAAAACATATTTTTTTTGGGAATAAAGGGTGTGGCAATGGCAAATCTAGCTGTGGTTTTAAAGAAGATGGGTAAGAACATTAACGGCTGCGATTTGGAGGAAGAGTTTATTACTGACAAGCTCCTTAAGGATAATAAAATTGACTGGACAGTTGGATTTGAACCTATCAAACTTCCAAAACAAACAGACTTAATTATTTATTCTGCCGCTCATGGAGGAACCAATAATCCTCTGATTGTTGAAGCAGTAAAAAGGAAAATTAGTATTATTTCTCAAGCAAAGTTGTTAGGTGAGTTAATGAACCAGTTTGAGACCACAATTGCGGTTTGCGGATGCCACGGAAAGACCACTACTTCATCGATGTTAGTCTATGCGCTGAATAGATTGAAACAAAAGCCTAGTTATTTGGTTGGGGTACCTTTTTTTTCAGGATATCAAGGAAGCAATTTTCAGAACAAGAAATATTTTGTTGTTGAAGCCGATGAATATGGAGTTAATCCACCGGTTGATAAAACACCAAAATTTAATTTACTAAATCCAAATTACATTATAGCCACAAACATTGACTTTGATCACCCCGATGTTTACAAAGATATTGACGAAACAAAAGAGGCGTTTAAAGAGTTTTTTAACAACAAAAAATTAATTTTATGTGCGGATGATAGAAATTTGATGGAAGTAGTCAAGAGTCTTGCTAAAGAAAACTACTTGACATATGGTTTTGATAAGAAGGCAGATTATCAGATAGTAAGCTATGAAGTGGACGAAGACGGATCTATTTTTGAAGTAAGAAACATTGGCAAATTTAAGATTTCACTTTTCGGAAAGCATAATATTGCAAACGCCACCGCCGTTATTGTCCAACTAATAAAATTAAGTTTTAACGCAAAGGAAATTCAGAATGCTATTGAAGGTTTTATCGGTGCAGAAAGACGTTTTGAAAAAATTTATTTAAAAAATAATATTTATTTATTTGATGACTATGCCCATCATCCCGCAGAAATTGCGGCAACAATCAATGCTGCCAAGGAAAGATTGAAAAATAGGCGAATAATTATTATTTTCCAACCTCATACATATTCAAGAACGAGTAAACTATTAAATGAATTTAGTGAAAGTTTGGCATTGGCCGACGTTAGTTTAATTCTTCCGATTTTTGCATCAGCAAGAGAAAACACAAAAGACTTCAAGGTTTCATCTAAGGATATTGTTGACAAAATTAAAGACAGTCTTAATAAAGACTGTCTTTATATCGAGTCAGATGCACAGTTAATTAATCATCTAAACAAGAGGTTAAAATCGGGAGATGTGGTATTTACAATGGGAGCGGGGAATGTTTACAAGCTCAAAGACAAGTTGATTGAAATAATAAAGAACAGGCCAGTAACAGATAAGTTAAAAATTGAGAGAAATATAGACTTGACCCTTTTTAATACTCTAAGAACAAAAGCTACCGCTGATTATTTTTTAGAGGTAAGGACTAGAGAAGATTTGATTGAAGGTAAGAAATTTGCTTTAAAAAATAATTTACCCATATTAGTTTTGGCTGGTGGCTCAAACTTAGCAATTGAAAAAGATAAAATCAATGGATTAGTTATTAAAAATAGTTATCAAAAGTTAAAAATAATTAAAGAAACGGAAAATGATGTTTTGTTATCAGTTTCATCAGGATATCCCGTTTCACTGCTAGTCAACGAAGCAGTCAGTAAAGGATATCAAGGATTTGAATATCATAAAGGATTGCCTGGAACAGTTGGAGGGGCAATCTACATGAATTCTAAATGGACCAAACCTGTTAGCTACTTCGGAGAAAATTTATCATATGCATATCTTATCAACAAGCGTGGGGAAGATAGAAAAGTCAAACGAAACTATTTTAGATTTGCCTACGACTATAGTATTTTACAGAAAACCAAAGAAATTTTACTTGAAGCTGTATTTAATTTAAAGAAAGTAGACCCCGCACTTTTGTCTGAAAGAGCAAATGCGGCCTTAGAGTATCGAAAAAAAACCCAGCCGATGGGAGAAAAGACAGCCGGTTGTTTTTTTAGAAATGTAAATGGAAAATCAGCCGGTCAGATGATTGATCAGGCGGGTTTAAAAGGTTTTGCTGTTGGTGATTTTTTTATTTCACAAATCCACGCTAATTTTATTATTAATCGAGGTAACGGAAAAACAGAAGATTTATTAAAATTAGTTAAGATAATAAAAGGGAAAGTAAAGAATAAGTTTGGAGTAAATTTGGAAGAAGAAGTAATTGTAATTTGAAATCAAATTTATGAGTAATTCTTATTTAATTAAAGGTGGTAAAAAACTAAAAGGTGAAGTAATTTTGTCAGGCGCAAAAAATGTCGCCTTAAAAACCATTATTGCCGCCTTAATGTTCAAAGGCGATGTTATCTTGAAAAATGTTCCTCAGATTAACGACGTATTAGATTTAATCGAATTAATAAAATCTCTTGGTACAAAAGCAATTTTTATAGAAAAAAATACCTTGCTAATTAATGCTGATAGTTTAAAAAGTAATCGAGTGGATCTTATTTATGGTTCAAAAATAAGAGTTTCTTTTATGTTGTTTGCTCCGTTACTCCATCGGTTTGGAGAATGTTTTGTTCCAAATCCTGGCGGATGCCGCATCGGGGCTCGACCAATTGATAGGATTATTAACGGTCTAATGGCTTTGGGAATTAAGGTTAATTATGATTCTGAAACAGGGTATTATCAGGCAAAAATTATTAATAATCCTAAAGGAAACTACCGTTTTGAAAAACCAAGCCATACAGGGACAGAGCTCCTAATGTTGATAGGGTTGATGACTGAGAGGCAAGTGGTTATTGACAATATTGCCAATGAACCAGAAATTGACGACCTTATTTTGTATTTGAATTCAGCCGGAGCTAATATAGTAAAGAAAAATAATAAAATTATTATTGGTAGACTCTCCAATCATGAAGTCAAAAGTCCAGAATTAAAACAAAAAAGACCTTTTACTATCATGTCAGATCGTAATGAATTAGTTACATACGCAACGTTAGCTGTTGCAAGCCATGGAGATGTGACTATTGGTCCTATCAAGGAAGATCTAATCACTTCATTTTTAAAAATTATGAGACAAACTGGAGCTGGTGTAAAAAAAATAAGCAAAGATAGATTTAAATTTTTTTATCGGGGAATGATTAAGTCGGTTAATATTGAGACTTCGCCCCATCCTGGCTTTATGACTGATTGGCAGCCAAGTTGGGCGATTTTGATGTTGATGGCTGAAGGCGAATCGGTAATCCATGAAAGGGTTTTTGAGAACCGTTTTTCCTATGTTGAGGAGCTAATAAAATTAGGAGCAAAAATCGATTTTATAGGTATAAAAATAGAAAATATTGAAAACTTTTACCACTTTAACTATGAAAATAATAAGGATTATCAGCAAACTATTCGGATTCAGGGAGGAAATGAACTTCATAATGCTATTTTAAATATTTCCGATTTGCGAGCTGGAGCCGCCTTAGCTTGCGCAGCTTTATTATCCTACGGCGAATCGGTAGTTAACGGCGCTTCAACTTTAGAGCGAGGCTATGAAGATTTTGTGGGAAAGATAAAAAAACTTGGAGGAGACATTAAAAAAGTTTAATTTGATAGAATTATCTTATGAGAAAGATAAAAAATATTCTCTTGTTAGCGGCTGGAGACAGTACGCGATTTTGGCCATTAGAAAATAAAATTTTATTTAATTTTTTAGGAAAGCCGTTAGTTCTATATCAGATTGAGGAACTATTAAAGTATGGAGAATTAGTTACAGTTGTTACCAATAAAAGCAGTATCCAGATAGTCAAGAGATTGATAGACAATGCCAACATTAAATCAGTACAGGTAGTTATTCAAAAAGAGGATTATTCAGGAATGGCTGGTGCAGTTTTTACTTCAAAAGATTATATTGAAGGAGAAGTATTGGTTGTTAATGGAAGTGACTTGATCGATTATTCAATAACCGCTAAATTAATTTTGTTAATTAATCAAGAGAATAAATTGATTTTAATGGGTAAAAAGATAAATGAATATTTTCCTGGCGGCTATTTTAAATTTGATAGTGATAAAAAAATCACTAAAATTATTGAGAAACCAGGGAAAGATAATATACCATCTCCTATAACCAAATTGGTTTTTGACTACTTTGCAGATACTAATATTTTATTGGATAACTTTTCCCAAATAAAAACTGATAACGATGATCTTTACGAATTGGCAATTAATAAATTATTAACTCAGCAATTGAAGCAGTCTTATTTAATTTACGATTCATATTGGTTTTGTTTAAAATATTCTTGGCAGGTTTTACTTATGATGAAGAATTTTTTGTTGACAATAAAAGAAAACAAGGTTTCAACAAGCGCAGTAGTCTCTGAAAAGGCTATAATAGTCGGCCCCGTATTTATTGGAAATAACGTCAAAATTGGTGACTTTTGTAAAATAGTTGGGCCGAGTTTTATTGGTGATAATAGTGTTATAGGGGATTATTCTATGATTAGAGAAAGCCAAATTGGTCAAGATTGTTTGATCGGCTCATTTACAGAAGTGGCCAGATCGTATATTTCCAATAATGTTTTTTTACATCGTAATTATATTGGTGATTCGGTTTTAGACAACAATGTCATGTTTGGAGCTCAAGCAGCAACAGGTAATTTAAAGTTTGACGGAGCAAAAATTTTTTCATTGGTGAATGATAAAAAGGTGGATACTAATATGAATAAATTAGGAGTAATAATTGGAAAACTTTCTAAAATAGGTGTTAATGCAACAATCTTTCCGGGAGTAAAGATTGGTAAACAAAGCTGGATTGGGCCAGGTGAAGTGGTAAAGTATGATGTTGACGATAAAACTTATTTAAATAATGGGGAAGAGAAGATAAATTTAAAAGTATGAAAAAAATAACTGTTATAGGCGGAGGGACGGGAACATTTGTCGTTCTTTCAGGGTTAAAAAATTTTCAATTGGATTTATCGGTCGTAGTTTCTATGATGGATTCTGGCGGTTCAACCGGTAGACTTCGTGATCAGTTGGGAATACTCCCGCCGGGTGATTTAAGACAATGTCTAGTAGCATTATCCGATGCCCCGATTCTTTGGAGAAAACTGTTCCGATATCG
>CAYIVY010000050.1:0-7368 GCA_964366945.1 uncultured Gammaproteobacteria bacterium | reverse complement strand
CTTTCTTTATCCTGATTTGAGAAATATTATTTATCAAGGTTGGGACCCACACCTATATAGAACTTTTGGAGTTTTTTTTGACACATCAATAGCTGCAGCCATTTTTGGAATTTTATTTTTGACCATTAACCAACCAATCATCAAAATAATTTATTTAATTTTAATTGCCCTAAGTTTTTCTAGATCAATTTATTTTGGTATTTCACTAACTTTGATTTACATATTTATACAAAAAAAGCAGTTTAAAAAAATTATTTTATTTTTATTATTTTTTGTTTTTTTAATATTTATTGTCCCCAAACCCGCCGGCGAAGGAGTTAATTTGAAAAGACTCTATTCTGTCACTTCCCGTGGACAGGATTATCTACAAGGTATTAATATTTGGAAAAATAAGCCATTTTTAGGTTATGGATATAACAGAATTCGCTATGTAAAAAATGCTGATTCGATCCATTCAGGATCTGCATATAGTTCAAGTTTTTTGACTATTTTAGTATCATCTGGGATTATAGGGTTATTGGGATTTTTGCTGGTATTAGTTCGGCTGGGAAAAATAAATAAAAATTTAATTATTTTCCTTAGCATTATTTCATTATTTGACAATGTTATTCTTCATCCATTTATATTGTTTCTCCTGTTTACGAATCTTTCTGATAGATGATTTTTAAAGTTTTTGTTTCTATATTCCCGGCAATATCAGTTGCCGTAACTGTGATCTGATTATCTCCTTCCTTTAGACGGGTCGTCGTCTCAAAACTACCATTAACATCAACAACAACTGGTAGATCGTTGACGCGAACATAAGTTTCCTTATCAGTTTTTCCTTTAACTTTTACTTCCTGATTATTTGTATTTGAATTATCTGATGGCTCACTGATATCGAGTTTTGGCTTTTCACTTTTATAAAAAACTTTATAAACGATCGTTTCTTTTTTATTTTTATTATCTTTTGACTTGGCTAAAATATAGACATTATTATCACCTTTTTCCAAATCGCCGATTTCCTCGCTAAAAGTATCCAATGACGATTTAATTTCTTTAACTTTTTTGGTGTTTATATAAAAGTCCAGGCTATCAAAGTTCAGAACCGATCCGCTGATAATAAATTTTGCACTGTTGGTGGCTTGGGGAATTAAATTAATATCGATCGAACTAAAAGTGTCTTCTGTTTTTGATAACGGTTTTGTTGAAGGTTGAGGAAAAAGACCACTAATAAAACTGGAAGTATTTAATAAAAGCCTTATCCCAAAGGTAAAAATAAAATATAAGACAAGAAAAAGGATAACGATGTATAGAATAATCGTATTTTTCATTTTTTTTTCTTGAACTCTTTCTAATCTTCTCATGAGCCGACGGTCGGAATCGAACCGACTACCTACTGTTTACGATACAGTTGCTCTACCAAGTGAGCTACGTCGGCAATGAAATTATTATAACAATATTTTCCATTCTATTATCACTTTTCTACTTTATGATGGCCGAATTTACCTCTTTGTGCGGAAACGACTTTATTACGGAATCCGTCTGGACTATTGTTGACAACTTTCTTGGACTGTTGACGGACGAGTAACGATTGTTTAATAACTGGGACTGACACTCCTTCATTTTTAGCTGTTTTAATAGTCCATTTGGCCTCACCACTTGATTGAATTACCGATGAGATTTTCTCTAGATTTTGGTCATCCAAAAATGCTTCCTCAGTCCATCCTACAAGACGTGATTCAATAACTGAACGATTATTATAGATCCGAAAAACTTCAGACAGATCAAAATTATAATTACTCTGTTTTAATACCGAAGCACCCTCAGCAATTGCCTCCATCATTCCATATTCAATGCCATTATGGACCATCTTGGCAAAATGTCCGGCTCCAACTTTACCAAGATAACCATAAGCTGAAGGAGCGGCGACTGCTTTTATGAGGGATTCTATTTCTTGAAAATCTTTTTTTTCTCCGCCAACCATCAAACAAGCTCCATTCTTTGCCCCATCCGGCCCACCAGAAACACCAATATCCATAAATCTTATTTGATGGGACTTAAGAAGATTACATCTCATAATTGAGGCTTTATAGAAGGAATTACCACCATCTATAACCAGGTCACCTTTGGAAAGTAGGGGAATTAGGGATTTTATTATCTTATCAACTGTCTTTCCCGCTGGTAACATAAGCCAGATAATTCTTGGTATAGGTAATGATTTTATCATTGACTCAATACTATATCTTCCTTTTAGTCCATATTGTTCAAGATCTTTTGTCACCAACTCGGTTCGATTATATCCATAGACATTCCAGCCTTTTTGTACCAGTTGAATCGCAATTCCTGACCCCATTTTTCCCAATCCAATAATGGCAATATCTTTGTTTTGGATTGCTGGCAAAGTATTGATCTGCTCAACGTATTTTGCTTTGTCACTAATTGCATCATCATCGGAAGAATATTTTACCAGGGGAACAACATTTTTATTCCATGCTTCAACAATCGGATCGGTAAATTTCCACATTGCCGCAATTTCTTTAGTGCTGGCAAATAATGTTTGATCTCCTAAAATCGCATCATACAAAAGCTTTTCGTATGATTCAACATACTGTACCGATGAGCGGGCGCCTTTATACAAAAAACGTACTGTCTGCTCCTCAATCTTATTTTCAAGACCCGATTTTTTGGCAAAAAGTTTGATGACGATTTCTTCTTTTGGTTCCAAGCGAAAAACAATCCGGTTTTTATAATGGATATTGGGTGGACACAGACATGGGGTTGGATGACTAAATGTCACAACAATTTCTTTCTTAGATTGTCCCATCCTTTTTCCGCTTTCTAGAATAAAAGGGACACCGCTCCATCTTTTACCTTTCAAATAAGCTCTGATCTTAAAATAAGTTTCTGTAGTTGAATTTTGCGCTACGTCTTTTATTGATCTGAACCCGTCGTACTGGCCGCGGAAAGTATATTTTTTTATTTCTCTTGGACTGTGAAAAATATTTAACAACTCGAGGACACTTGCCCTCTTTAAGCGAATCACTTTTGAAGTAAAAAACTCTGGACGCTCCATCGCAATGAGCGCCAGCATTTGCAAAAGATGATTTTGACCTACATCACGCAAGGCACCCAGTCCTTCGTAAAAGTTACCACGTTCCTCAACTCCAATTTTTTCCAGAAGCTTAATTTTAATTTTCTCTATACACTTACTGTTCCATGAATCTTCAAAGAGATTGTTGGAAAAACGAAATTGCAGTATATTTTGTAACATGTCTTTTCCGAGGTAGTGATCAATCCTGTATATCTGCTCTTCCTTAAAAAGGGTTGATAAAAGGCGATCCAGGTCTTGAGAAGTTGTCAAATTTTTACCAAAAGGTTTTTCAACCAGAATTCTTGTCCAACCTTCCTCAGGTGAGCAAGGAATGGTTAGTCCGGAGGAGGATAAATTTTTAAGTATTGGTTTATACATCGCCGGAGGAACGGCTAAATAAAATAACTTATTGGAACAGGCCTTCCATTCGCCATCAATTCTTCCAAGTAGGGCCGATAAATTTTTATAATCCGCTTCGTTTTCCAACTGGCCGCTTTGATAAGTAAACATGTTAAGAAATTCAAAAACCAGTTTTTGTTTTTTTATATTGTCAGGGTTATTATCTAAAATTTTTTTTACATACTCTCTAAAATTTTCTGATGAAAGCGATCGTCTTGAAAATCCAGTGATATGGAATAGTTTTGGTAATTTTTTATCTTCGTAGAGGTTGAAAAGTGCAGGTACAATCTTTTTCTTCATCAAATCGCCAGTTGCTCCTAAAACTACAATAATCGTTGGTATATTTTTATTTGATAAGTTCATTCCAGTCATTTGAAAATTTTTGGATGCCTTTTTTGGTCAATTTGTGAGTAATATTATAGTCTTTCCAGGAATTTAGCAGATTAATTTCCGAATAACTAATAGCTCTCAAACTTGGAATAAACATTCCGGCTGCAACCCATTCCTTTAATATAGATAAGGGAGCGGTAATAATGTCACTTCCTATTTTTATAGCATTGAGAAAATGATCAAGTGAACGAACACTTGCCGTCAGTACTTCTACATGTCCGTCTCCACTCTTGTACATTTGTATGATATTGGCTATCAAATCCATACCGTTGAGTCCCAAATCATCAAGCCTGCCTACAAAAGGTGATACAAAAACATCTCCTTTTTTAGCTCTTTTAGTGGCTGCGTAAACTGATGCCGCCTGCTCTTGAGTAAAACAGAGGGTCATATTGACCCGCATTCCTTGGTGTATTAACTGTTCTGCCACATGTAATCCCTGAGATGTGATTGGATATTTTACGTGAGCATTTGGGATCCAGGAAAACATTTCTTTTCCTTGATTGTACATATCACTAGCCGAAGTTTTTCCATCAGCATATACCTCAACTGAGATAGATCCATTTGGTATTAACTGCGAAATTTCTTTGATAACTTCTTTATAAAAAACAAAAATTTCGTCTTTAGTAAATTTGTCACCTTTTTTTAGTCGTTCCTTTGCTTGAGGATTTTTTGAAATGAGAGTAGGGTTAGTTGTCTGACCATCCAAAAAACCTAAAATTTTTATGACTTCTCTCGTTTCTTGCGGATCTCCGCTGTCAAGAAATATTTTTGTCTTTAAATTACTAGGTCTCATACATACATGATACTAAATAATTAAACTCAAAAGTATTGTCAAACCAATTTGCGAACCAATATATAGTATCACTCGAACTCATTTTATCAAAAATTCTTGACGTTCACTACGGTACAGTATACTAAAGTTAAACATCCGAAAAAGCAACTCTTGGAGCAACTATTGAAGATGTAGCCAATTGATTTAACTTATCGCTAGCATTTTAAGTAAAAAAATTCTTCTAAAAATTAGAGTGAAGGGTTTTCATTATTAATATTTTTATTATTAATCTTCATAAAATCTTCATATACCACTTTCTAAAATATAAACGTGATTGAAAAGAAAAATGTAATTCACAGATTGAAAATAATCAAAGGCCATTTGAGATTGGTCACCAGTATGGTTGAGCGGGGTGATAATTGTTTTGATATTATCCAACAGTCCAGAGCCGTAAGAGGTGCTTTAAGAAATCTAAATTTACTTATTCTTGAAAAACATCTTCGAACATGTGTTTTTAAAAATACCGATAAAAAACAGCAAACTTTAATTACCAGTTTTATAAATCACTATGCCTAAATCATTAATAATTGGAATCATACTTTTTTCATTGATAACCATTATTGGTTTATATTTCTTGTTTGCTAGTGCTAATAAACCTCAGGTTCCGATTATTTCATATTCCGCATCTGATAAAGAAAAGCCTACTGTTGAAGTCAAAGAAACTTCGGCTGATTTTGGAACAATAAAAGTCTCTGAAGAAAAATCAAAAGATTTTGTTATTAAAAATATTGGAAATAAACCTTTGCAACTTTCAAATATTACGACCAGTTGTGGATGCACGGTTGTCCAAATAATCTACAAAGGAAAAACCAGTGAAGAATTTAGCATGCATGCCCAAAGTGAATATGTGGCAGAAATTGCTCCTCAAGCTGAAGCATTAATAAGAGTAATTTATCGGCCTTATGTTATGCCGGTTTACGGAGTCGTCGGGAGAGAAGCGTATATGTCAACCAATGATCCATCAAATCCAAAACTCGTTTTCAAAGTTAAATCCTTTGTCAAATAATTATGAATACAAATTTTTTGTTTGGTATTTCTTTGACCGCATCATTCCTTGCCGGAGTACTGGCACTATTTGCACCTTGTTGTATTACATTTCTTTTCCCTTCTTATCTAGGAACGATTTTTAAATCTGGACGGGGAAAAGTAATATTTTATACTTTTATTTTTGCCTTAGGTCTGGCGTTTATTCTTATTCCGATTGCTTTAGGATTCAGATTTTTTGTTTTTTTTCTTGACGACTATCATAAGCAAATTTATTACTTGGGGGCACTTATTTTAATTGGAATGGGTGTCATGACTTTGAAGCCAATTTTTCATATCCCACAATTTTTCCACGTGGAACCTAAATTAGATAAAAAAATTAATGCCGGTTCGGTTTTTGGTCTGGGTCTTATGTCAGGTCTTACTTCTTCCTGTTGTGCTCCTGTTTTATTTGCCGCAGTTACTTTGACCACTCTTTCCCCGTCGCTCTTTCAGGCAATGATTGTCTCGATGGCTTATGTACTGGGAATTGTTTTCCCCCTTTTTATTCTTTCTTTAGCTTATGAGAAATTCTCAAAAAAAATTGGTGGAGAAAATCGGCAAAAGCTTTACACGATCTTAAAATATATAGGGGCTTTTATATTTATTGTTTCCGGAATTCTCATTGGCGTATTTAATTTTTACGACAAAATTCAAATGAATAAGATGGATGAGTATAGCAAATCAATACGGATATTAGTTTTTGAAATATCTAAGTGGCTCCAAAATCCTTTTATAGATATTTCCGTATTCCTAATAATTGTGTTTATTTTTTATAAGTTACTCAGTCATAGTAAAAAAACTGAGCAAATTAAATAATATGTTTAAACGAATGAAAAAGTATGCGATTCCATTACTCGGGATCAGTTTGGGGATTAATTTATTGTTCTTAGTTTCAGGAATTGTTAAAAAAAATAGTGCATCACAAAGCGCGACCAATAAAACAATCGTAAAAGCCAATCCTTTGAAGGATAATTTATTTAATGAAATCAATCCGGAAAAAGGATTTGAGATCAATGCCAAGTTTGGCGATCTTGGTCCAAAAATGTTATCGATGGGTGTGATTGATTATGAGAAATTTAAAAGTACATACGAAAAGTCAGGTCAAAAAATACCTACAGAATTAGACGGAATTTTAAAAAATAACGTCAATAAAAAAGTTAAAATTACCAGAGATAATTCATATTTTCTTCTTAATTTTTTTTGGGCAGTTGGTTTAGCCAACAAATCAAAAATTCTCGATGAGGGTGAGATTATGAAATACGGTGGCTTAAAAGACGCCGGTAATTTTGCCTCAACTGGTGGATGGTCTTTAGCAAAAACTAATCCAATGGATTATTATTCAAAAGCAAGTTTAATATCCTTAACAAAGGATCAAGAAGACCTTGTTGCCAAAGTTTCATCAAACGTATACCGACCATGTTGTAATAATTCAACGGCATTTCCCGACTGTAATCATGGAATGGCCTTACTAGCAGTGTTTCAGTTGATGGCATCAAACGGTGCAACGGAAAATCAGATGTATGAAGCCGGTAAATATTTCAATGCCTTTTGGTTTCCTGGTAATTATTATGACCTGGCTTTATATTTTAAAAATAAAGAAGGAAAATCTTTTAAAAATATTCCAGCCCAAGTTATTTTAGGAAAAGAC
>CAYIVY010000049.1:0-7398 GCA_964366945.1 uncultured Gammaproteobacteria bacterium | reverse complement strand
AATTGAACTGCCATCAAAGCCTTCGGAGGGCCTTATTCTATCCGTTGAAATACGGGAACATCCATTTATATTATATATAAAAATCCTAGATTGTTTAGTTTATCCCACTTTGATAAAATGACCTCGATATGCGAAAAATTCCAGGCACCATGATTTCCCAACACCCAGATCATGGAAGTAGACCTTATTGGCAAAAAAGTGCTTTCATAAAAACGGGCGATGAAATAAAAGAATCCTTTCTTTCATTTTCCGAATTAGGAGTCTCTGAATATAAATGGGATTGGGAAGGAAAATATGTTGACGAATCGGTAATTGAAAAGCTTTTCAGTGAATATCATGATTATTTCAAAAAAAATTTCTTGGGAAAGGACAAATTTTTAACTTTTCGATTACCGAATCCTAAAGTAGAAACGGAGTTCCGTTTGGGAAGAGCTTTCATGGGTATATTAGGAGCAGCTGGTTTGGCAAGATATTGCAGAAGACGTTGAAGCGATTGAAGAGTACTTAGGAGAAGAACTACAACCTCAAACTTGGGAAGAAAAAGAGCATTATAAAATTGTAAAGAAACTGCATGAACAGTTTAATTCAAAAAAAGGTTACGGAAGATACTTAAATCGTTTAGCCATACTGAGAAAAAGTTTAGGGTAAGAATCCTCTTGCAAAATTGTTAAAAAATAATATCATTAAAACATTATGAAAAACACTCAAGTTTCCAACAGGTTATTTGCCGTTCCCGCTTCCCCAATCCGTAAATTAGTTCCCTTTGCCATTGAAGCTAAGAAAAAGGGTGTCAAGGTCTATCATCTAAATATAGGTGATCCGGATATAAAAACCCCTGAGGTGATGGTTAATGTACTAAAAAAATGGTCAACTAATCCGATTGCTTACGGCCAATCCCAAGGGCAACCTAAGTTTTTAGAGTCGCTTGTAAACTATTATCATAAGTTAGGGAGTACTTTTGTAAAAACTAACAATATACAGGTTACTACCGGTGGATCAGAAGCTATTTCTATGGCCTTTTTTGCCGTTTGTCAACCAGGCGAAGAGGTGATCGCTTTTGAGCCGTATTACGCAAATTATAATTCTTATTCAGCTATAAATGGAGTAAATATAGTTCCGGTTTTAACAAGAGGCGAGACAGGTTTTCATCTGCCGTCGAGATCTGAGATAGAGAAAAAAATTACTAAAAAAACTAAGGCAATTATCATCTGTAATCCCAGTAATCCAACAGGAACTGTCTATACGAAGGAAGAAATGGAAATGCTTGTCTCAGTCTGTGTAAAAAATAATCTGTTTTTTATTTCCGACGAAGTTTATCGTGAATTTGTCTATGACGGGAAGAAATATTTTTCCATTCTTAGATATATGAAAAAATATCCTGATAAAATGATTTTGCTTGATAGCTTATCAAAGCGTTATAGTCTTTGTGGTGCAAGGTTGGGAATGATCGTCTCTTTAAATCGCGATTTGATGGATGGTGTCTTAAGAATTGCCCAAGGAAGATTATCGTCAGGATTTGTTGATCAAGCCATGGCGGAAAAACTGACAGAAGTCAAAGACTCATATTTTAAAGCAGTTCACCTTGAGTATCAGACTCGACGTGACCTACTTTATAATGGATTAAAATCTATTCCGGGAGTTTATTTGGAAAAACCGGAAGGGGCTTTTTATACAATAGTTAAACTACCTGTTAAAAATAGTGAAGATTTTTGCCAGTGGCTACTGACAGATTTCAGATATAAAAATGAGACGGTTATGGTGGCACCGGCAGCCGGTTTTTACGGAACTAAAGGAATGGGAAAAAACGAAGTCAGAATTGCCTACGTCCTCAACTGTCAGGATCTGGAAAAAGCGATTGAGATATTGCGACGGGCTCTGGTAGAATACAATAGGTGATGAATGTTTACACTCCGTAGTTTTAACGTAGGAGTGCGGGATTAGTACACCGGTAGTATGCTACCTTGCCAAGGTAGAGAAACGAGTTCAATTCTCGTATCCCGCTCAAAATTTTCAGAAAATTTTGATTAGTAAACAGAGTCAGGCATAATTTGTACCACTAGTTTTTTTCGTTTCTCTAATTCGGACGGGAATATCTGCTTTTAGACTTAATTGCAAAAAGTACTGTGTAAATGCTCATTTAGATTGTTAAAATGACGTGTTGCATGATTGATAAGTGTTACCGAACGGTAGGGTTGATACAGAGTATAGCCTGATTTGTAACCATGAGATTTTGTCATCCCCGTGAAGACGGGGATCCAGACTATAATCACATTTTTTAAAGAAGAATATTTAGCTTGGATTCCCGCCTCTGCGGGAATGACAATTTTTTAAGTATAATTATCCTTTTGTATTACCAAATATTTGCATTTTTCGGTAACAGTTTTAAATCAAGCAACGCCCCCTAAAAAAGTTTAGTTCGGTAACATTAATTGCCAAGCAACTCGATGATTTTTTACAAGCATTTCAGCCCCATTATTGATTAGGTAAGACTCATATCCTGAAAAAATTAACAATAGTCCATTTTCTAAGCCAAAATATAAGCAATATATTAAAGATTATTCAAATTACGTAACCGCAATTATAACACTTAATGACGTTTTAATCAAAGCTTATAAAGATAAAAGGGTGGCTATTCCTTTATTTACAGATGAACAGATAGCTCAACAAAGCATTGCGGGTGGTCAAGCTATTGCTCCTGAAATTACGCATGGCTGTAGTGCTATATCTTCAGGCAAAATTGGTTATAAACCTTATGCTTATTTTATTGGTGGTGTCAAAAAAGATGTCATAATTAGTCCCGCTCCAATTACAGTAAATAATAATATTTCTAGTGTTAAATTATTTGACAAAATTAAGTTATTTTTCATCAATATCTTTTCTAAACTTCATTTTTAGATTGAATCATGTTTGAATATATCCTCCTCTAAAAAGGCATGTTCGCTACATAGATCATTCGTTAATTTGATTTTATCACCTCTTGATATACTTGAGATATGAATATTCTTGATTCTTCGACATTTAAAAGAATTATGTACTTTAAATTCTTCATGGTGATATGTGTCTGGGGTTTAATTCCTTTACTAATACCAAAATCATTGATTCCAACTCTTGGTTTGAATTTGACTGACTTCCAGGTAACTCTTCTTAGAGTTTGGGGAGTAATCGTTTTATTAGATTTTTTCGTATATTTATATATCTATAAAAGACCTCACTCGAAGTGGACAAAATATTTATTGTTATTTAGCATAGCAGATAATGGAGGTTTAGGCTTAGTTTTATTAGTACTGACACCGATTATGTCTTTACCTTGGGGAGTATGGATTAATATTCCGTTTCAATTATTTTTTGGGTACTGGTTTTGGCGGTTTTATAAGGATGGGTCTATCAAAGCTAGCAATTCCTAATTGTTCTAACTTTACCAATTGTCCGCAGATTTACTTCAGATATCTTCCAATAAAGATAGTCAGCCAGATGAAGATTAGTAAACAATATACTGTTTCGGAGATGGCGTTGAAATAATTAAAAAATAAAAAAATATTCCCAATGATTGACTCAACTAGAATTAAAAACTTTGAAAAATCAATAAAGTTTTTGTCGTTAGTAAGCTTTGCTAAAGAGTATTGAGAGGATAGCCAAGAGAAAAAAGTTATAACAAACATTATTAGATGAATTAAAGGAAATTGATTAATCGGAAAGAAACCAAGTAGTCCAAAAGATAAAATAGCCACAAGTAAGATTAAAGCCGGTAACGTTTTTAGACGTAAGTTATAAAATTTAAGCACATAGTAGGCAAAACTTAAATCTAAAAAACTTTTAATCATAAATAGTGAATTAAAGATCAATAGATTCTCTTTATCTAAAAAACGCGCCAAACTAGAGATAGTGTAATCGGAAAAATTATAGTTGGTAGTCTTAACGCCTAAATAAAAAGTGGAAGACAAAAAAAAGAGTATAGACAGAATGGCGTTGTACTTAAAGATTGTAAGCCGATTTACAGATTTAGATTCCTCCATAAGATCATTATAACCCCTGAAGAATCTTAGCGAAGGCTTCCTTGTCAGAAGGATAGGTTAGGGTTTTTTTTACTTCGTTTTCGGGAACAAATTTTGCCTCAATTATCTCCCAGTCATGATTTTTTGGGTCTCCAGAAACGTACTCCATAAGAAAATAATCAAAGGTTTTTTTAACCAAAACATTATACCATTGGTATGAATATTGAACCTTGATCAGTTGATCATTTATAATTTTAGCTTTTATTCCTCCTTCTTCTTCAACTTCCCGTAGAGCAGCTTTTTCCATTGATTCGTTTTTATCGTTGTCTCCAACTAATCCTTTAGGAAAAACCCAGCCTTTATGCTCCGAGTGCTGACAAATAAGCCAAAGATTATTTTTAAATACGATTCCGCCGGCGGAAGTTTGAAAAATAGTTTTCATTAGATATTATCTTTTCCAATTGCGTCTTTAATATTATTATAACCGTCCTTTTCCAATAATTCTTCCAACTCCAAATTTATTTGTGATATCAGCTGTGGTCCTTGAAAAATCATACCGGTTATTAATTGAATCAATGATGCTCCTAACTTTATTTTTTCATAAGCATCTTGACCGGAAAATACGCCACCGCAGCCGATAATTATTAATTTGTTACCATACTTCCTATATGTTAATTTAATCAGTTCATTTGATCTTGGCTCACAAAGTTTACCAGAAAAGGAACCCTTTTTAAATTTGTCTACTTCTTGTCTATCAAGTAACGGACTTTTTCTATCTTTAAAAAGATTACCAATAATCACACCCTTTATGAAAGTGAATTGGCTAACTGATTTTAATATTGCCAAAAATTCTTGGTTGCTTCTATCGATTGGCATTTTAACAAAGACGGGTTTTTTAAGTTTGAGACCTTTTAGTCTATCTAGAAGTTTTTCTAAATTAACAGGTTTATAAAAATCAATATTAACATTGATTAGATTTGGACAACTGATATTAAGTTCGTAGTAACTATTCTTTATTCTAGATTTTTCAAAAATTTTAAAAGCCGAGGTAATGTCTTCGATCGCCTGAACAGTTGAAGTGATTTTTGAAGAATTAGTCATACCAACACTGATGCCGATCGGAATTTTAAATCCTTCGACTTCGCTCAGGACAAGTTTGTCGGCAATTTTATCCGCCCCGATATTTTTAAAACCTTTATTTACCATCAGTGACCTAGATTTTGGTAGTCGGCCCAGACGAGGTTTTGAATTCCCCTCATAGGGCATATTAGTAATTGTTCCGACGCTTTGAAAACCAAAACCTAAAGAATAAAGAATCTGTGTCAGTCTGGCATTGTAGTCAAATCCGGCGGCTAAACCAATCGGTCCTTCAAAATTAATTCCTACGAATTTCTGTTTTAGTTTTGAAGATTGGTAGTTTAATTTCCAGTTAAAAATTTTTTTTATGAAAGTTTTTCCTAGGATCTCTCCTTTAAATATCGTCAGATTATGAATAGATTCCGGATCAAATAAAAATAAAAATGGCTTGATAACTTTTTGGTATGCAATAGCGATGATTGTTAGACGAATAGTAAATCTTTCTTTGATAAAAATCTTTCGAACAATAAAAAAAATTATAAAACTGATTAAAGCTGATAGAGTACAGTAAATACAGATGCTCTTTAAAATAATTAATTGAATATATACAAAATATATAGAAAAGATGGCACCGACTAATGATTGAAAAATCACCCAGTAAGCAAAGATTTTTTTTCTAAAAATCATTAACAAAATAACAGCGATTAAAATAAAAGTGTATTGAAAGATTCCTAAAACTGCCAGAGGGATGCCAAATATGACTGAGTAAGCACTTGTTAATACTTTTCCGCAATCAGAGGCAATTGGAAAATATCGGTTAACGGTGCAAGGAGGAATAATTTGTTGATAGTGCTCATACGTCAAATATCCGGCATCAATAATTCCTAGCAAGCTAAGTACTATCAATAATACAAGCAATGTTGATTTCATATTATAATTTTTTCTGCTTCTTTGGCCATTACAAAAGTTTGAGGCATTAATTCTAACTGGGAAATTTCTTCAAGTGTAAACCAATTATACTCAGACGCTTCGTTGTTGAGAACAATGTTTGAGCTTTCACTTTTTAAAATACATAGAAAGCAGATAAAAATTCCTTGCCATTGATCTCTAACTTCAGTATAAATTTTTGGAATAAGAGAAATTATTTCTATTTCTGTACCGATCTCTTCAATCATCTCTCGTTTGACCGTTTGTTCCGGTGTTTCTCCAAATTCCAGTCCTCCACCGGGGAACTGCCAGGCAAAAGGATAAAATTTATCATCTTCAGTATGAAATTTGACCCTTTTAGTCATTAAAAATTTATTATTTTTTTTGATTATGGCAATCACAACTGACTTGATCATTGATACACATTATACATCTTCAGCATTTAGGAATTGGAATTGACTCTCCGTTTTTGCTTTTTTTATCAGGACAAACTTCTAACAATACATGACGAGGCCTGGTATGTTCTCCATTACAAACTGGGCAGGGAGAGAATTTTAAGGAGCCATACTCATCGGAATCATCGCCATTTTTTTTCATAATATCTTCAATTGTAAGTGTTTTTAATCTATAATTGGTTGATAACGGATTGAATCTTATTCCTGTCAACGGGTCAAGATCGTTTTCACTAACATCATCTCCACCACAACCTCCGCCCAAGGGCATCTTACCATTTTCCCCATAAATAGAAAAATAATTTTTTAACTGTCTTAAGTAAACATTGCTGACTCCGCCACTTTGGACCATATCAAACAATTGTTGGTGATCCATTTTTATTTTTGGTTTTATTTCTCCTATCCAACCTCGTCTTAAATCGTAAAGAACATCTGACAGTTTAAATTCCTCTTTATGAACATTTTTGTAGACGGAAAAATCATTCATGTAAGAGATTCCTTCTAAATAAACTAAAAAGTCGTCAATATTCCAATCTGTGACTACTGGATGAGTTAAAAAATATTTAATTTTCTCAATTTCATCATCAAATCCTACTCTGCCATTTTTGTCCCCTAAAAATGTAGAAAGTGTTTCTTCCTCTTCTTCTTTTGAAACCGAAATTGCCATGGCATCTACTTGATCGTCATTTTTACCAACAAGCAGATAAAGCTGTCCGTCGGGATAAGGTTTTACTTTGTCATACTTTGTTCCTTTTTCAAAAGCAACCTGTCCCGGCGGACTATATAAAAATACGATCTGCCCGGGATGAAGTAGTGAGTTTTTGATCGCCTCTTTGGTTCCAAAAAGGGAAAGCCCGCCCCGCTCTTCAGGATCAATAGATAGTTTTGTCGTTTTTTCTTTATCAATATAAATAATAGTGGGTGTAAACTGTTACCAATACTGAGAACCT
>CAYIVY010000048.1:0-7671 GCA_964366945.1 uncultured Gammaproteobacteria bacterium | reverse complement strand
ACGGCATACGAGATGATCTGGTGACTGGAGTTCAGACGTGTGCTCTTCCGATCCCACTTCGAAAAATGATTGAGGCGATCAGCGCTAAAATTAAGGGAGGCTCTTCTTTCTCTATTGCCCTTAATGATTTTAAGGGTCATTTTTCGAATTTATATATAGCTCTAGTTAGATCTGGCGAGGCTTCAGGTAAGCTAGGAGAAATCCTTCTGAGACTAGCTGATAATTTGGAAAAGCAGCGTGAGTTTAAAAGTAAACTTAAAGGTGCACTAGTCTATCCTGTCATCGTGATCATTGGCATGTTTGTTGTTATGTTTATTATGGTTACTTTTGTTCTGCCAAAGTTACTCGGCTTGTATAAAGACTTTCAAGTAGAACTGCCTATATCAACAAAAATTTTAATCTGGGTTTCAGATTTTTCGGCGAAATTTTGGCCGGTTGTAATTGTATTAGTATTTGTAGCCGTTTATTTTGTGAAAAAATATTTAGCCACTAAAGTGGGAAAAAATTCTTTTGATAAATTTGCATTAAGACTACCAGTTTTTGGCAATATTATTTCAATTTCAGCATTGGTTGAGTCAACCAGAACTTTGGCAATTCTCATTGGTGCAGGAATATCCATTCTTGATGCTCTATCAATAGTGGTTGATTCGACTGATAATTCAGTTTACCAACGGGCTTTTTTAACTGTCAGTCAAAAAGTTGAAAAAGGTCAGTCGATGGGCACGGCGCTGGAACAAGAGGGAATTTTTCCGCCGATTTTAGTTCAAATGAGTCAGGTAGGTGAACAAACCGGTAACCTAGATGATACTCTACTTAGACTGTCAACCTATTTTGAAATGGAGTCGGAAATGGCGACTAAAACGATGACGACACTGATTGAGCCAGCAATTCTAGTAGTGCTCGGGGCTGGGGTTGGTTTTCTAGTTATGTCAGTTATAACTCCTATTTACAATCTAACTAGCGCGTTTTAAAAGACAGTCTTAATTAAGACTGTCTTTATTTAATCTTTTGAAATCTGTTTTTTATCAAATCTTTCCAGCCTATTTTTTAATTCTAGCCAATCGCTAATATCATACTTATCAGCAAAGTATTTAACAGCTCTTTTCGTCTTATTAATCAATTCAGAGTCAGACAAAGAGGCTATTTTAAGATTAACAAATCCATGTTGTTCGGTCCCAAAAATATTCCCGGCCCCTCGATTACTTAGATCATATTCAGCTAATTTTATTCCTAAATTATTTTTACTAAAAAATTCCAAGCGCTTGTTTATTTTTTCCGACGTACTTTCAGTAAAAAGAAAACAGTAGGATTGAATATTTGACCTGCCTATGCGCCCTCTTAGTTGATGGAGTTGAGCTAAACCAAACCTTTCGGCGCCCTCAATGATCATAATTGTTGCCTCAGGAATATCTATTCCAACTTCAACAATAGACGTGCTTACAAGTATATCTATTTTTTTGTTTTTCAAGTCTGACATGATTTTATTTTTTTCCTGATTTTTTATTTTTCCGTGTAGCATGCTTAATTTAAATTCTGGAAAGATATTTTTTAAATTTTCAAATTCAATTTTGACTGCTTTTATTGACTTTAAACTTTCTGATGCAGACTCTTCTATTAACGGGCAGATTATAAACACCTGGGCTTTTTTTTCCTTAATCTGTTTTTTGATCCAGTTATAGCAGTCGCCTCTTTTAACTTTTGGGACTAAAAAAGTTTTAATTTTTAGGCGACCTTGCGGCATTTCCTCAATATAACTTAAGTCAAGTTCCCCAAATAAGGTTAGAGCAACTGTTCTTGGAATCGGGGTCGCTGTCATGGTCAGTAGATGAGGGTTTAAAGATTTTTCTCTGAGGAAAGCTCTTTGATTAACTCCAAATCTGTGTTGTTCATCAATGACAACTAAACCGACTCTTTTAAACTTTAATTTTTTGCTTAAAAGCGCATGAGTGCCGATGATTATGTCATATTTTTCTGCTAGGGAACAAAAATTTTTGGTCCTTACATTTGTTTTTTTCGTTGATCCAGTAATTAAACCCACCCCAAGGGTGGCCAGCCTTGAAAAAAGATTTTTAATCGTCTGAAAGTGCTGATTAGCCAGTATTTCTGTTGGCGCCATGATGATTGATTGATGACCGTTGAGGAAAGTAAGATAACAGGCAATAGTGGCAACAACTGTTTTACCTGAGCCAACATCGCCTTGAAGAAATCTACTCATTGGTACACTTTTTTTAAGATCAGACACTATTTCCTGAACAACTTTATTTTGATCACTGGTTAATTTAAAGGGAAGGTGATCAATAAATTGTTGTAAAGACGCAAGATGTTGCGTCTCTACGTTGAAAACATTTCCCACCTTTTCTTTCCGCCATTCTTTTCTAATTAAATTGTTAGCTAATTGGATAGCAAATAGTTCATCGAAGGCCAGTCTTTGCTGGGCCTGTTTTATACTAGTGAAATTATCAGGGTAATGAATTTGTTTATATGCATCGCTTTCGCTGATTAGATTATTAAAAGAAATAATTTCCTTTGGCAGTGTCTCTACCACCCGAAAATCAACCGACTCGGTTGGATATATGGCGTGTATTTTTTCTCGGATTGTTCTTGAGGATAGGCCTTTTTTTTCTGAATAAACAGGAACTAATCGGCCAGTGTGAATTTTCTTTTCGTTGGTTTCGTATTCTTTAGGTTCCACTACTAATTTTGAGCCGAATTGCTTAACCAAACCGGAAATTGAAATTATTTTACCGATTTTAAATAATCTAAGTAAATATGGTTGATTAAACCAGTTAACCTCAATTAATCCTGTGTCGTCTCGAACAATTATTTTTTGAATCGTAACCCTTGACCGTGTATATTGATTTTTTGCCTCCATAATCTTTCCTGTGAGAGTCACTGTTTCTCCAATTTGAATTCTATCTATTTTGGATATTAAAGAATAGTTTTCGTAGCGGCTGGGAAAATAATTAAGAAGGTCAAAATAAGTATTAATATCCAGGGATTTAAATTTACGAATAGTGATGGAGCTTGTGGCTGGTAAATTTTCTATTGAGCTTTCCAATATTGCCTGTTGCATTTTAACGCTATTTAATAAACAATGGTGCAAAAGATGATAGTATCAATAATAGCGAAGAAATAATAACTATCACCTTCCAAATATTATCACGCCTGATTTTTTTGCCTAAAATTCTCATCTGTAAAATTATAACAAATTGCTATAATGAAAATTATGCATGTTACTCGCCGTTTAAGATTTAGGACTCAATATAATAAACAAAAACTTATTGCCAAACTGTTGTTTTTTTTGACCATAGTTATAGTAATTGGTTTTATTTTTTCGTTTGCCATCTTTGCTTGGTATTCGAAGGATCTTCCATCACCTTCCAAACTTTCACTGCAATCTGGCTACTCGACAGTCTTTTTGGACCGGGATGACAAAATTCTTTATGACATGTATAAGGATAAAAATCGTGTCCCAGTCACCTTTGAAGAAATTCCAAAAACTCTTAAGGAGGCAACTATTGCCATAGAGGATAAAAATTTTTATTTTCATAATGGTTTTTCCCAAACCGGTATGATCAGAGCCATTTTTAATATGATTCGAGGTCGAGGTCTTCAGAGTGGCTCAACGATCACCCAACAACTCATAAAAAATGTTTTGCTGACAAATCGTCAAACAATTACCCGAAAAGTTCAAGAAATGATACTGGCCTTTGAAGTAGAAAGGCGTTATAAAAAGGATGAGATACTGCTTATGTATTTGAATGAAGCGCCTTACGGCGGAACTTATTGGGGAGTTGGAACGGCCGCCAAAGCTTATTTTGATAAGTCGGTCAAGGATCTAAACTTAGTTGAATCGGCTATTCTGGCAGGCTTACCACAATCACCTAGTCTATATTCGCCTTTTATTGGTAAAAATGAAGCTTGGAGAGGAAGGGCTAAAAGTGTTTTGCGGCGAATGCGAGAAGATAGATATATTACTCGTGATCAAGAAAATATTTCATTAAAAAAAATTGAGCAGATTAAATTTTCGGCACCTAAAATTTTGATTGAAGCCCCTCATTTTGTATTCTATGTTAAAGATCAAATAGAAAATGAATATGGTTCAAAGATCATAGATCAAGGAGTCAAGATAAAGACCACTCTATCTTTAGAAGTGCAACAAAAAGTAGAAAAAATTGTTAAGGATGAGATAAGCAAACTTAAAGACTTTAACGCCACAAATGCCGCGGTTGTCATCCTTGATTCAAAAACCGGTGAAATTTTGAGCATGGTTGGCTCTTATGATTTTAATGATGAAAAATTTGGTAAGTTTAATGCCGCTATAGGTCTTCGCCAACCGGGGAGCGCCATGAAGCCGTTTACTTACGGACTGGCTTTTGAAAAAGGTTATACCCCATCAACAATATTCATGGATGTCAAGACAACTTTTCCAGATCAAGGTACGGATGATTATACCCCGGTCAACTATGACAGTAAATTTCGTGGACCGGTTCAACTGAGATTTGCACTTGGTAATTCAATTAATCTTCCCGCAGTCAAACTTTTATCAGTTCTTGGGTTAAGGGATTTTTTAACTAAATTAAATGATCTTGGTTTAAATACCTTTGCCCCAACTCAAGAAAACCTGAACCGTTTTGGACTATCACTAACTTTGGGTGGTGGTGAAACTACTTTACTTCGATTAACTTCCGCCTACGCAACCCTGGCAACCGGAGGGGTTAAGCATGAATTAAGCTCGATCAGTGACATTGTTGATTTTAAAGGTAAAAATCTTTTTAAAAAAGTTAGAAGCCAAGAAAAAAAGGTCTTTTCCCCGGAGGTATCTTTCTTGGTCTCTCATATTCTTTCAGATAATAATGCCAGAATTGAGGAATTTGGCCCTAATTCTTATCTTAATGTTCCAGGGAAAACAGTCAGTGTGAAAACTGGTACAACCGATGACAAACGGGATAACTGGGCCGTTGGCTATACAAAAGCGATCACGGTTGGAGTCTGGGTTGGTAATAACGATAATAGTAAAATGAACCCAAAGATTGCATCGGGTGCGACCGGTGCTTCACCAATTTGGTATCAAATTATGCGCGAAGTATTAAAGAAATATGATGATGGAATTATGGATAAACCAGATAAAGTAAAGGCAGCAACCATTGACGGTTATCTTGGCGGTTTGCCAAAAGATGGCTATCCAACCAGAGCAGAATATTATATTGAAGGTAGTGAGCCAAAGGATGTCTCTCCCTGGTATAAAAAATTGAAAATTTCAAAGTCTAGTGGAAAATTAGCTAACGAAGTTGAGGTAAAAAGCGGCAACTTTGAAGAAAAAGATTTTATTGTTATTACCGAAAGCGACCCAGTCTCAACTGATGGGAAAAATCGTTGGCAGGAGGCGATTAATGCTTGGGCTGGTCAACAAGGTGACAATAAATTTAAACCACCGACGGAAATATCTGATTCCAATAGCGAAGATATAGTTGTATCGATCAAGAATCCCGGTAATGAACAAACGATAAACGATCACAACATTGAAATTAAAGCTAAGATAACTAGTATTTCCTCAATAAAAAAAATAAAGATAATTATTGATGGTAAAGAAGTTAAGTCTATAGATGGAGACAGAGATGAGATAAACGAAGTCATAAATCTTCCGGATGATAAAGCTTATGAACTAAAAGTTATAGCCACAAATGACAAAGACAAGCAAGGTGAATCAACCATAAAATTTGGAGTTAACAAACCATGGGACTTTGTTGTATCCCCAACCGCTACACCACCTTGACCTTCTCTAGTTCTTTTATTGCTTGTTCCTCAGTTATATTATTTTTGGTTGAAGAATAATAAAAACGAAGGGTCAACTTATTTTGATATAAGGTAACGACTTCAATTTTTTTTAGTAGTTTAGACAAAAATGCTTTTTGCCGTACAACCTCGTAGGTTGTATGAGGCTGAATTTCAAAAGTTTTGTCTAATTTAATGACTGAGTATGGATTAATTGGTTGAAATTTGGGAATCGGTCGATAAGATTCAACTAACTTTTTAAAATTAATTTCTGCCATAAAGACACCATCTTTCTCAATAATTTCTGGAAAAGTCAGGTCTTGTGCCCTTATATTTAATTCCTTATAGATTGCTTCGACTATACCTTTAAGATCAAAATAATTAGTATTAGTGGCAATTCCGATTTTATATACTTCATTTGGTAAATCGTCCTTCACTGGTAGGTAAACTTTGCCTATCTCAAAAAATTTCATTGTCTCCCTTTTACCAGTATTGTCTTTAATATTTTTAAACAAAGAAATCGTCAGGCATGTCCTCAAAAACTCTATGTCCTTTGATAAGCTGTTGGATAGTCGTAAATGGATTTTGGGATAAAGTCCAAAATTAATTAGCTGTTGCTCGGAAATCATCGAATAATTAATTACTTCATTGAGTCCTAAATGTTTTAAAAGCAATTTAATTTTATTTTGAAAAACAAATATATCTTCCATTTTCTTCGGCTGATCAATGTAAACGATTGGTTGTAAAACTGAAGGAATATTTTGATAACCATAGATTCGAGCTATTTCTTCTATCAGATCTTCTTTGATATTAATATCATGGGAGCGATAGGAAGGAACAATAAATGTTAAAATATCGTTTTTGTCAGATATTAATTTAAATTCCAGATTGGATAAGATTTCAATCGATTCTTTTTTAGGTATTTTAACTCCGATCAATCTTTCAATGTCAGATTCTTTTAACGAAACTGATGTTGGTTTTTTTGGTTTGTGATAAATATCAATAAGTTTGGAAGCGATTTTTGCCTCAGCTAATTCCTCAAATAGTTGAATAAGGCGATTAAGGGCAACTCTTGTTAATTCCGAATCAACTTGTTTTTCGTCATAGCTTGCTGCTACAGTTCGAATACCGAGTTTCATCGATGTATGTCGAATAATATGGGGATTATTTGATTCGATAAACAAAACAACTCGTTTTGTATTTGTTGTCACTACACTATTTTCACATCCCATAATTCCAAGAAGATCAACAATTCGTCCTGTTCCATCATCTGCTATCACATCTTGATCAGTAAGCTGGTGTTTTTTACCATCTAAAGTCACTGAAGACTCACCGTTTTTTGCATTTCTGATAATAAGTTTACCTGTCTTGATTCGATCATAATCCATGACATGAGTCGGATGACCGTATTCAATCATAACGTAATTAGTTATATCAATAATATTGTTTAATGATCTGATACCAACTGCCTCCAAACGATCTTTTATATATTGAGGTGAGGATTTAACAACGATATTATCCATAGCAACACTGGCGATACGATAACATAACTTATTACCGTCAGTTATTGTCAAAGGTAATAGGTCACTAGTTTTTGAGGGTTTTGGAATTAAAATATTTTTTAATTTTGCTTTAACTCCAAACCGGTTGAGAATGACATAAGCTTCCCTAGCAATACCAATCACCGATGCCGTATCGATTCTATTAGAAGTAATTTCAATATCATATATATAATCGTCACCGGTCTTGGTAATTGATTCTATAGAAGGGCCGCAAAGAGACAGATATTTTTGGATCTCTTCTGGCGTTGCCTTGGTGTCGAGATATTCCAAAAGCCAATTATGGGTAATCTTTATGTTCATAGTTAGAATTGTTCTAAGAATCTAATGTCGCCTG
>CAYIVY010000047.1:0-7758 GCA_964366945.1 uncultured Gammaproteobacteria bacterium | reverse complement strand
AAGTCAAAAAGAATTAGCTAAAAGAATTGGAAGTAAACAACCAGTCATATCCCGCTTGGAAAATATGGAGTCACATCCTAGTCTGTCACTTCTTGAGAGAATATCACAGGCTCTTGATACTAAACTTTATATTTACTTTCAAACATAAATTTATCTTCAAGACGGCCGTCGCACAGATAACTGTTTCATCTTAATAATTTCATTCGTTTCCGAAAGAGACTTATTATTTAGTTTATCAGGTACCCGTCATAGCCATACAACCTACGAGGTTGTATTGGGTGATACAATGAACTTATAATAATATCCACTAATATCCACTTGCTTAAGTGAACAAGTGTTTACTATAATGTTTGTCTATGATCGAAGACAGACTCTCAAGTATTAAAAAATTTTATCGACGCTATCGCCGCCTACCTTCTTATTCGGAGATGCTTAAAATATTTAACATCGCCTCAAAAAATGCTGTTTTTAAGATTATCAATAAATTAATAGATCTGGGCTTCATTGAAAAAGACAGTAAAAAACTTTCTCCCACTAAAAAATTCTTTGCCCTACCTTTGTTGGGCGTTATCAAGGCCGGCTTTCCAATTCTCGCCGAAGAAAATAAAGACTATTTAACGATTGATGATTATTTAATCGAGAACCCGCAAACCTCATTTCTTCTTAAGGTTTCCGGCGATTCAATGACCGGAGTTGGTATCTTTGAGGGTGACATTGTTGTTATTGAAAGAAAAAACGATCCTATTACCGGCAGTATTGTTCTTGCCCAGATTGATAATGAGTGGACTTTAAAAATATTAAAAACTGACAGAAAAAAACATATTAATTATCTGGAAGCAGCCAACCCAAAATATCCGCCTTTTTACCCAAATCAGGAACTACAGATCTATGGTATCGTACGAGGGGTAATCAGAAAAATTAATTAACTTCACCAACTCTTTTTCAGTTGAGGTAATAACTGTCTGATAGTTACCGATTAAATTAAATATTAATTTTTGATTATCGTGATCTAACTCGGAAAAAATATCATCAAGGAGTAGAATTGGTTTTCTTTTGAAAAAACTTTCTAAATATTTTAGTTCATTAATCTTAAGCCAAAAAAGGGCTAACCTTTGTTCACTTCTTGATCCATAAAGATGAGTATCCTTGCCATTAGGCGATTGACTAGTAATCAAATAAATTTTGAAGTCGTCTTTTTGTGGACCAATCAAAGTTCTTCTTATCTTACTTTCGCGATCAAAATATTCATTAAATCGATCTTTATTAATATTGTTACTCTCATATTTGATAAAAAATTCTTTAGAATCAATCTTTTTATTTTTATTTAAATATTCAGTATATTCTTTTCTCTTGTCAATTAAATAATTACCCTGATTAATCAAATAATCGTTCCAAAAATTTAGTTCTTGTTTTAAATCTTCGATATTAAAAGTTTTTTCCAGAATTTTGTTTCTTTTTCTTAAGGCTTGACCATAGTTAATTAGCCGCTTCTTATATTCTGAATCTATACCTGATAAAAATTTATCAAAATATTCTCGTCTAATTGACGGCGTTCCGTTAATTATTTCTATCTGTTCTGGAGCAAAAAGAACGACTGGTAAAATATCTTTTAAATAAGATAGACGAGCTTTTTTAGTTTTTTGCAAAAAATAAAATTTATCCAAACCAAAATCATCTTTAATTAGACTTATCCGAAAACTATTACTATCTTTATTTTTTTTATCTTCCAATATTCCCTCAACATATGATTTGTTATTATCAAAAATGATCAACTCTTGCTCTCTAGTTTCTCGAAAACCCTCACCACGAAGAAGAAAATAAATACCTTCGAGAATATTAGTTTTTCCGCGGGCATTTTTTCCAAAAATAGCAGTTAGATGAGAGTTAATTTTAAATTTATTTTCATTAAAATTACGAAAATGGTAAAGCAAAATTGATTTAAGAATCATGCTTTGTTGCTAATGACAGTCCCTTTAAATGAATCGTTGTTTATAATTTTTTGAATGTTTATTAAGTCATTGCCATTGGCAATTACAACCGTTAGGTTCAGTTTATTAGCTAGCTTGGTTGCAATTGGATCAAAGGGGACATTAAAACCGGGTGACCATTTATCTCCTACCAATTTTTCCATCTCCTCCCAAGTAATATTTTTTAATGATTTAGCGTCGGGATATTTGACCGGATCGCGATCATAAACCCAATCAATATTTGACATATTGATAATTATCTTAGCATTATAATCCCGTGCCAATATAACCGCATCATAGTCAGTTGACCAACCAGGTTTCCAACCGGCTCCAATTGCAAGGGGTTCTTTCCAATTAACAATTTTTTTATAGTAATTAGTAATAATCCTGGGATGAGCAATATCCTGAAAAATTGTTCTAAGCAAGTGAGCGTTTAATCTAGTTGCATGAATCGCCAACCAATCTAAATCATCATCCTCAACATTTCCAATGACTTGTTTTGCAGCGTCACGATAATGACGGGCAATCTTTCCGCCGCCGGCTACCAATAAAAATCGCTTGCCTTTGACAACTTCTTCTCTGATTAATTTATTTAGCTTGATTACAAAATTAGTGTCAATACCGCCATTTGGAACAATGAGACTGCCGCCAACAGAAATAACAATTGGTGGTTCTTGCATGGATATATTATATCTTAAAAAATCCCACCACCAAGACCAAAAATTAAAGCAATAACCCTAACCATTAAAAAGGAGAGTATTAAAAGTATAAATCCGATTATTCCAGAAGTAATTTTGCCTTGGGCCGACTTCATTTTTTCTGCATTACCTTGTGACATTATATAGTCATAACCGCCAGAGATTAAGACGAAAAGAAGAATTATTCCCGCCATTGGCATAATAAAACTCAAGCTTTTGGTAATGATTTTTCCCAAGGAATCTACACTACTATCAAGCGGCCCTTGAAGGGTTTGCGAACCTAAGTTAAGAGATTGAGCTAATAAATTTTTCGTATGCAAATATTAATTCGTATTTTTAACTGGTTTAATATCGGTTGTCTTATCAACATCTTTGATAATTACTTCCGGCACTTTTAATTCTCCGGATTTTGGTTTCTCAACTGCTGAGACTTTTGCACCGTGGCTCAAACATTTTGGACATATAATAGTCGCATTTGGAACTAACTCATTTTCAAAATCCCAACCACATTTCTGACAATGATACAATTTGATGTTTTTTGGCTGAAAAACAGTTTTTTCAATTTCAAAAATCAACTCACTATTTTCGACCCTAACTCTGATTAGATCTCCAGTTTTTGTTTTACCATCAATAATCAAATTAGAAATCGGATTTTCAATTAGTTTTTGAATGGCTCGTCTCAGTGGTCGTGCTCCGTATATTGGATCAAAACCTGCCTTGACTACTTCAGTCACAACATCATCAGTATAGGTAAACCCGATCCCTTGTTCCTCAATTAACTTAACTACTCCCTTCAACTGTAGTTTAACAATCTCTATCATATCTTGAAATCTTAAAGGCTCAAAAATAATTACTTCATCAAAACGATTGATTAGCTCCGGTTTAAAAAACTTTGTTAACTCTAACATGACCTTTTCTTTGATTAGTTTAAATTTATTTTTATCATTTGTATCCTCTATCTTGGTTTTTTGCTTTGCCTCAGTCCCTTTATCTACCTTCAATAACTCGTCCTGAATTAATTTAGTACCAAGATTTGAAGTACAGATAACTACTGTGTTTTTGAAAGAAATCACACGGCCGCGATTATCAGTCAGCCGCCCATCGTCCAATATCTGAAGAAGAATATTAAAAATATCCGGGTGGGCTTTTTCCACTTCATCAAATAAAACAACACTGTATGGCTTTCTTCTTACTTGCTCAGTTAATTTTCCGCCCTCTTCATAGCCTACATAACCTGGAGGTGCTCCTAACAATTTGGCTACTTCATGTTTTTCCATAAATTCTGTCATATCAAACCTAATCATCAATTCTTCGCTTCCAAACAAAATATCCGCCAAAGCTTTGGCAAGTTCCGTTTTTCCAACACCGGTTGGTCCTAAAAAAATAAAACTACCGATTGGCCGAGCTGCTGATTTAAGTCCTGCCCGTCCTCGACGAACTGCTTGTGAGACCGATTCAACCGCTATCTCTTGATCTATTAATCTTTTGTGAATAATATCTTCTAAATGAGATAGTTTTTCTGTTTCTGAAGAACTGATTTTTGCAACTGGAATCCCGGTCCAACGAGCAATAATATCTTTAATAAGATCAACAGTTACCGCTCCGGTTGTCTGACTTTTTTTAAGATTAAATTCATCCTTTTTTTCTTTCAAACCGGAGTTAATTTCATCAATCTTTGATCGAAGTATTCTTGATTTAACTTTATCTGCCTTCTTTTCCGATTCTTTTAACTCTTGACTTAGTTGGGCAATCCTGGTCTCTAAGGATTTTATTTCTTCAGGAAGTGAAATAAGAGGAAGGCGGACTGCAGCGGCCGCCTCATCAATCAGATCAACTGCTTTATCCGGCAAAAATCTGTCACCAACATAACGTTTAGACAAAATTACGGCTGCCTCAATTGCGTCCGACGGAATTTTTACTCGGTGAAATGCCTCATATTTATCTTTAATCGCAGCAACCATTTTAATACCCTGCTCTTCAGTTGGTTCAGGAACCAATACCGGTTGAAAACGTCGCTCCAGTGCTGGGTCTTTCTCAATATATTTTCTGTATTCAGTCAGAGTGGTAGCACCAATAATCTGAATTTCACCCCGAGCCAAAGCTGGTTTTAGAAAATTGGAGGCATCAAGTGAGCCTTCGCCCGAAGCGCCCGCCCCAACGATATTATGAATTTCATCAATAAATAATATAATTGTTCCCCGACTGCTTTTTACTTCCTCAATCAAATCCTTCATTCTTTCTTCAAAGTCACCACGGTGCGAAGCTCCAGCTAACATGCTCATCAGATCTAACTGAAGAATTCGTTTGTTAAGTAATGGTTCGGGAACTTCTTTTGCTACAATCTTTTCCGCTAGTCCTTCAACAATGGCTGTTTTGCCAACCCAGGCTTCACCAACCAGTGATGGGTTATTTTTTGTTCGACGGGATAAAATATGGATGAGACGCTCTATCACAACAGATCGCTCAACTACAGGATCAAGTAGCCCTTGAGAAGCTTTGAGGGTAAGGTCAATTGTAAATTGATCCAGTGCCTTTTTTTTGCTGGCGGTTTTTTTTTCATCCTCAGAGAGTCCTTCTTTTTTACCGACGATTTTTTTATTTAAGGCTTCTTTATTTAATCCTAATTTAATTAGGATTCTAGCTCCTACACCCTCACCCTCTTCAAATAATGAAAGTAAAAGATGCTCAGGCGCAATAAATTCAAAGCCTAATTTTCTAGCAATGACAAGAGCGTCATTCAAAACCTTCTTTATTCTTGGAGAAAATTGTACCGCTCGATCAACCGTACCACGTTTATAGATCTTATTTAATTCATCAGTGATTAATTGGGGTTGAATCTTTGCTTCAACAAATAGATTATAAATTTCACTGTCTGTTGTTAGCCCATATAAAAGATGTTCACTATCAACTAGGTCTGATTTTAATTCTTTTGCTTTAGTATCAGCAGCCATCATAACCCTGTTAGACCGCTGAGTTAGATGGGTCATCAAGTCGAGGTTGTTAGTAGTTTGTGACTTGTTGTTGGTGATTGGTGACGGGTTTGGAACCTTAACTTCAGGTTTAGCCGTTTTTTTGTCATCCCCGCGGAGGCGGGGATCCAGTGCTTGAATGTTCTGGATTCCCGTTTTCACGGGAATGACATTAGAAGTTGTTTGATTTACTGTTTGGTTATTTAGAACTTGGTTATTAGAATTTGTTTGGATCTTGGGATTTGGATCTTGGGATTTATCCCCTGCTCCTATTGGTGGATTTACTGTTGCATTGCTGACTGGTTTTTTAATAAAATCAAAATAGTTCGCCATATTTTCATTATCAATAAAAGGGCGCTGATTGTCAACAGTTTTAAATGAAAAAAAAATATTTAATCATTGCGGGTGCTTTCCTTATTTTTCTAATTATTATTTCCATAATTCTTTCCCTTGGAAAAAAATCAGGGATAAAAATTCAATCAAATTCTCTATTTCCAACAAGTATCCCCCGTCAAGGATTCGTAAGTCAACAAAACAACTTACAAAACAACCAACCTTCACCTACAAATTTGAAAGATCAACCTTTAAATTCAAACAGTTTGTCCCCCGAATCTAATGATTTAACTACCACAAAAAAAATTAATCAAGACCTATCAGGTGCTGAGATTGACATCTCCTCAATTGAACCGATAGAAACTGAGGATTTTAAACTTTCATATTCGACCAAATTAAATAAAATCGTCATTGAAAAAAAAACATCTCAGGCGGTTGAGCAGTTCAAAATTTGGGCCCGAAAAAATCAGATGTCTCAGTTGATTGACAACTCCAATCTAACCTTAATTGTTTCTACTGGAAAAAACCCCGATGATTTTAATCCTCTCATTGAATTCTTGAATATTTTTATGAACTTTGGCCAAGGCGATCAACAATATACTGTTTCATCCTCTTTCAATATCCCGTCTCCCTCACCTATCACGACTAACAATCAGACAGAAAACAACAGCAGCCAATCACGAACTTACTATAACCAAAGTGGTAATCTAGGTAGCCTGCCTTTACCAAACGGCTGCAATCTAAGTAAAGCTGGCTGCGGACCAACTACAGTCGCTATGATCGCTTCCAGTTATCTGGGAAATTATTTTACCCCAAAAGTCATCGTTGATATGTACAAATCTCGTGGTTATTTACTCGGATGCAGTGGCTCTTATTACTCCGATGCTAAAAAGGTTCTTCAAAGTCTTGGACTAAAAACCACCGATTCTTTATTTTTTAATACTGAAAAAGCTGATACGGTCGTCCCTGACTTGAGAAAGTACCTTGCCAAAGGTTGGACATTCTTTGCTCTGGCTAATTTTTGTAACAAAAGTGATGGTAGCACTTGCGGTCACATGTTTTGGATTACCGATGTGGATAGCCGTGGAAATATACTTGCTTATGATCCGGCCTACGGCCCCTTCGAAATACCTTATAATGAAAATAGTCGTTACCCATATCCGTTATATAAGGCGGCATTCGGGGTAAAGAAATGATCTATGGACAACTCAAACATTAAAATCTATCTCGTAATTTCTGGTGCTCTTATTGTTTTGTTTATTCTTATTTTAATAGTTCCTTTTACCAAAAAATCAACAAAAAAAAATCCCCAACCCACAACAGTCTTTACTCCTTTTCCCACTTCAGTTACGACTAACTCTGGAGCGGCTACTGAACAAAATAATAATCAACTACCAAATATCAGTCCAACACCAATTTCCGTGCCGGCAGATTTTACCGGCGCCGCTGAAGAAGATTTACCGGCCCAAGAACTTGAGACTGCTTTTCAAAAAAAAGAACTACGTGAAAAGACCCCACTTAATCTTTCAACTTTTGTAGTTGATTTTGATTACGGTGAAGATAAGTTTACAGTCACTCTTAATGATCCAAAAGACTTGAGCCAAAAAGAGTTTGAGAGTTGGAGAACCAATAATTATCCAAGATTAAGCGCAGAACAGTTCCTGCTAAAATAAAAGTTTAGAATTCTGGATTGACTCTATCTTAAATTTTCCTATATAATCAAATTATGCTTTCTTTTCTTAAACCAACTATAAGTTTCCTAAAAAAAGCCTTTCTTGTAGTAGCTGTTTA
>CAYIVY010000046.1:0-7797 GCA_964366945.1 uncultured Gammaproteobacteria bacterium | reverse complement strand
CCTTGATTTTATGGGCAGTCTCCAGGCTCTCGGCGTCGCGAATCAATATCCCTTGCTGTGCCCCAATCCCTGTTCCAACCATAATAGCCGTTGGAGTTGCTAGTCCCATCGCGCAAGGACAGGCAATAATTAATACGGTGATTGAATTTAACATAGCAAAAATGAATCCGCCAGCTGGCGGACCAAAGACATACCAACCAACAAATGTAGAAATCGCCAACATGATAACAATAGGAACAAAATATGAAGAAATAATATCAGCTAACCTTTGAATTGGGGCTTTGCTTCCCTGTGCTTCCTCAACCATTTTTATTATTTGGGAGAGCATGGTGTCTTTGCCAACTTTAGTCGCTTTATAAATAAAACTGCCTGATCTATTCATAGTTGCCCCAATGACAGTATCTCCCTTATGCTTTGAAGTCGGCATACTTTCACCAGTGACCATTGACTCATCAATCGCTGATTCACCTTCAACAATAACTCCATCAACTGGAATTTTTTCCCCCGGCCGAACCCTGACTAAATCACCAGCAACAACCTCATCAATCAAAATATCGATTTCTTTTTTATTTCTAATTACTCTGGCAGTCTTTGCCTGAAGGCCTATTAATTTCTTAATCGCTTCTCCAGTTCCAGCCTTAGCCTGAGCTTCAAAAAAACGACCTAATAAAATCAGACCAATAATAACGGTTGAGACGTCAAAATACGGCATCGCCTCAATATTCAAATCCATAAAAAACTTTGGGAAAAATGTCACAAATACTGAATATAAAAAAGCCACAGTTGTCCCAATCACAACCAGGGTATCCATGTTGGCAATTCGATGACGGAGCGACGATATAGCTGCTCTATATAAGTCCTGCCCGGCCCAAAACTGAATAATAGTTGCCAAAACAAACTGGAAATAAAAATTTTTAAAAAGTACTGGGGCAAAATCCATGAGTCCAGGAAAGCTTCCCCAGACAATCAACCCTCCCAAAAATAAACTGACAATAACTTTATTTTTAAGGTTTTTCAGTTCTTTTATTTTTTCTGTCTTTATTTTTTCGTCTAAAGTTTCGGGATTTTCTATCATCGCTTGATAACCGACCGATGCCACCGCATCAATAATTTTATTTTTTTCAACCGGAGTATCCGAAGTCAGAGTTGCCTTCCCCGTTGTTAAATTAACCACCGCCTCGGTTACCCCAGGAATCGTTTTTAGGGCTTTTTCATTGGTATAAACACATGATGCACAGTGCATTCCTTTTATAGCAAAAGTTTGTTTATTCATATTTTTATTTAACAATTAATTTCCCGTGAAACATTCCCATTCCACAGGAAAAATTGAACTCTCCTTTTTTAGTTGGCTTAATTTCAATCTCAGTCTTTTCATTAAGTGGTAAAAATTTTCTGACTTTAAAATCTCCTAAAATAACTTCTTCTAAACAAGGACTACTATCTTTCCTATTAAAAACTAATTTTGTCGACTGGCCATAAGGAATGGAAATCCTTTCCGGTTTATATCCACCATCAACTAAGATGTCAATTGTTCCTTCTGCTTGAACAGTATTAATTTTTTTCATAAAAAAGAACCAATAGGTAAAAAAAATTGATAAAAATCCGAAAAATAAAACTAAAATTTTGTCCATATTATACTCCACAGCCTCCCCCAGTTTTTGGCGGCTGATCAACTATGCCTTTATCAATTAACCATTTTTTGGCAACCTGCCAACCGGTAGCAGATGAAAATTCTTTACTTAACATTAATTGAGCTTGAATCTGGTCAAATTTTTTCCCTTCCTTATTTTTAAAATATAATGCTAAATCATAGTAATTGCTTGGGAACCAAAACGCATTATAGTACTTAGCTGCCTCAAACATTTCATTTTCACTTGCGCCATTCTCAGCCATTAACTGTAAAACTCCAAGAAGAGCCATCCCGTGATTGCAGTCTGGAAAAGCGGTTGAGTTATTACAACAGGGACGATAGATATTGGAAGCCACTTTTTGAACTAAATTTTCTTGATCAGGAGTCAAGTTTATCAGCCCTTCTTTTGAATAATAGTTCATTGGATCACCTGAGGCCAGACTCCAACCGCCAGTTGAGGCAAAATTACCAACCTGGCCTTCACCATATTTAACGATGTCACCTTCATCTAAAATCTTCGATTTATTATTTAAGCCAACGGCCCAAAAAAAATTCAGCAAAAAATATGAATTGTCCCGATCAATCTTGATTAACTTACTTGATCCCTTAGTCAAAATCTCTAACTGCTCACTCGTCAACGGTTGACCGCTTTTATCATAAGTTTGCTTAAACTTTTCCAAATCAAGTGCGCCGGAGGCGATCATCTTTGGACCAAGATCTCCATATCTGGCCTTGATAGTAAATCCTTTTACCGGGTTTATTTCGTCAAACAGATTGTCTTTAGAATTAGAAATAACTTTAATCTTATCCGATTGTTGTTTAAAAACTTTTAAATTATTTTTTATGCTGTATGGAAGTCGTGGAATTAAATAGACTATTAGCAGCAAACCTATTCCTAAAATGTAAATCTTTCTTTCTTTTTTAACATTTTTTTTAAAAACACCGTCAATTTTTTCACTGAACTGATTGATTGAAAGACTTAGCAAAACTATTGATATAATTTTTATTTCCAGACCCAGCAAAGGAAAGGCGGTTAAGGAAGCAGCCACTCCTACTAGCGGTAAAAGTACTCCTCCACAAACGGCACAACCAATAGAGATTAAACTCATAAATACACCTATCCCTGAATTGGCACAGTCCGCGCCCAAATGATTTTTATTTTTATCATAAATATAAACCAGATATGTCAAAGATACACTAATAAGGAAATTATTTAATAATCCTAAAGCAATTGATAACATAACAAAAAATGGATCATTTTCTTTAATAAAACTACCCCAACTGGTTGCACGGGTTAAAAGAAAGTAGTCAAGAAAAAGAAAGCTGAAAAAAATTGCCAACAACATTACCACATTACTTAATTGGGAAAAAACTTTTGTAAAAGTTTGTTTTAAATACTTCATATTTATTTTTTTCTAACTATTAATTTATAGCCAACAAATAATATTACCGAAAAAATTAAAAGATCGATAATCGGATTTTGAAAATATTTTGAAATATTAAAGACCATTAATCGCAAAGGCTTAGTATAAACTTCCATCTGATACATCTGAATCTTATTGTAGTAATTAAAAATTAAAATAAAAATTCCGGAAATGATAAAAATTCCTGCTCCTAAAGTTTGGAAAACTTTGTAGATCTTTGCCCGACTAGAACCAGAGATCTTATTAGTTAATTTATTGTAAAAAAGGGATAGAATAAAAAGCGGAAAAACAATTCCTAAAACATAAGATAAAGAAACAATTAAAGCCTGAAATAAAGTCGGTGATAAACTAGTTAAGGTAACTGCAGCAAACAAAACTGGTGCACAACAAGAAGAAGAAAGTCCTGACATTAGGCCTAAACTAAAAACGGAGATAACATTAATATTTTTTCCTAAATAACTTTTTTGTTTAAAAAATTGGGGAAGATAAAAAATTGGTTTTATGGTCATTATTCCCATAAAAATCAAAAACAGCCCTCCCAAATAATAAATTTGCTTATGCCAACTGTCAAAAAAGAATATAAAAAATCTGAATCCTAGGGCGACTGGAATTAAAATCGACGCCAAACCCAAGGCAAAAACTAGCGTATAAAACATTACTTTTGTTCCGCTTTTGAAAACCGTCCCGAGGTAACTCGGGAATAAAAATGTGATACAGCAAGGGGCAAATAAAGCTAAAACGCCAGCTAAAAATGAAGCGGTTAAGGAAATACCGAAGAAAAAATTAGTTGACATAATTTTATTTTTAAAAGCGAAGTTGAGTAATTTTTGCGACTTTTTAGTTTTTCGTCAAAAATTGCTCAGCGAGCTTTTTAATTAACTATTGCCTTAACTTTGAATACTAATTTTGGATTTTCCGGATCATTGGTTGTCACATAAACTTCTCGCTCAACCAGACTATATTTTTTATTTTGAAGTTAGCTGATCTATCTTCAGATACTTTCATCTTCCCTAAATCAGAAAAAGTCGTTTTAGCCTCTATTTTTGGCCTTTCTTTATCATTTGGAGAATAAGATGCAATTGTTGGGATCGTTTTTTGTCCACCAGCTAGCAGAAAATATGACACACCAATAACAGCTAAAGAAAAAATTATTATTCCGATGATTATGTTTTTAGACATATTTATTTCCTCTTAAACACTTCAATAACTTCAGCCACTTTTTCATCAATACCCTTACCCGTTACAATTGACTCTCTCACGCAGGTTTTTAGGTGATTTTCTAAAATCATCTCCGTTACTTTTTCAATTGAACTTGTGACTGCCTGAGTCTGTTGAATAATATCAAGACAGTACTCATCCTTTTCAACCATCATAATAACCTTTTCTAGATGACCTCTAGAAATCTTTAACCTATGCAGAAGATTTTGTTTGTTGTCTTTCATATACCCTCTCCTCCACCATAGGATTATAAAGACAAAAAAAATAAATGTCAACAACAAATATCCCTTGACAGATTTCGTTAAAAAGTTTACAATGTGGAAAGTTAGAATTTCTATAAATCTATATATGCAAATATTACAATCTCCCACTCAAGACGAGGCATGGATTAAAATCCTACCCAAAGGACTCATTACTTTGCCAAAGAGAATGAGAGAAAAACTTGATATTAAAGCTGGAGACATAGCCAAAGTAAAAGTCTCAGGAAACTCAATCATTATTAAACCAAGGGAATTGGCAGAATACAGACTTTTTACTGATAAAGAAATTAATCAGTGGTTGAAAGATGATCAGTTGCCTACTAAATTAGCTAAAAAAGCCCGAGCTATTTGGTCGGATATACCATGATTACCGTCTTTATTGATACTTCTGTTTTATTTTCTGCTTGTTTGTCTAAAATTGGTGCCTCTGCTTTGATTTTGGGTTATTGTCGAAAAAATAAAATAAAAGGCTTGATCTCACTGTATGTACTAAGCGAAATAAAAAAAAATGCCGTGCAAAAATTAGATCAGTTAACAAGGCAGAGGTTAAATTTCTACATTTTACAATCCAACCTTGATATAGTTGATAATCCCACGTTTGATGAAATAAAAATCTGTCAAGAAGTTATTAATCCAAAAGATGCTCCGATTCTAGCTGCAGCTGTAAAAAATAAAGCAAACTACCTAATCACTTTTAATACAAAAGATTTTTTACTCCCTAAAGTCAAAGACTTTGTGAAATCGTTGACAATACTAACCCCACGAGATTTTGTAATGCTTATAAAGTAGAAATTACTTCTCCATACTATAAAACCTGACACGATCCCCTCTAAACATCAGATCCATCTCACCGGTTGCGCCATTTCTATGTTTGGCAATATAAAGTTTAATGATTTTTTTATTTTGATCTAAGATATCCTCCGATTCCTGCTCAAGATAAAGAAACATAACAACGTCACTATCCTGCTCGATACTGCCGCTTTCACGCAGATCTGAGAGTTGAGGCTTTCTTGAACCCCGCTGCTCTACAGCTCGAGAAAGTTGAGAAATCGCCAATACCGGAATTTTAAGTTCACGGGCCAGATTTTTTAAATTCTGAGAAACAAATGACACTTCGTTAACCCGACTATCAAAACGGCGACCGGCATCAACTAACTGGAGATAGTCAACAATTAAAAGTTTAATATTTTTTTCCATTTTAAGTTTCCTTGCTTTAGTTCTCATCTCCAAAATCGAGGCCCCAGGCGTATCATCTATAAATATTGGCGCTTCAGATAGCTCTCCCATCGCCTCTGTTAATCTTTTGTAGTCATCGTCAGACAGTCTACCGGTCTTTAATCTCCAAGCGTCAATATCAGCCTGACCGACGAGTAAACGATCAACTAACTCTTCCTTGCTCATCTCGAGTGAAAAGAATCCGACTGGAATTTTATTTTTTGTGGCCGCCTGAAGAGCTATATTTAAAGCCAAAGTAGTTTTGCCAATGCCGGGTCGAGCCGCCAAAATCAGCAAATTAGAATCTTGCATTCCAGCTAACTTATTATCCAAATCACTAAATCCAGTCGAAACTCCTCTCAAATGAGAACCTTTTTTGACAAACTCTTCTAAGCGCTCAAAGCTTTCCGCCAGTACTTCTTTTAGTTGGATAAAATCACGGTGAAGATGTTCTTGAGAAAGTGAAAATATCTCAACTTCAGCGTCGTCTAATAATTTTTTAACATCACCTTTGGTATCAAAAGATTTTTCGACCAGTCGAGAAGACATTTGGATCAATCGTCGTTTGACAAAATGGTTTTTGACAATCCGACCATACTGTTCGATGTAGGCCGAGGTCGGAACGGTATTTATCAAATCTGATAGATAGTTTTTACCACCGATCGCCTTTAAAGAATCAGTCTTTTTTAATTCGTCTTGAATGGTGACAACGTCAATTGGCTGCTGCTTTTCATAAAGTGTCACCATCGCCGAATAGATGAGCTGATGTTCCCGACTATAAAAATGCTCTGATTTCAAGAATTCAACCACAAGATTGACTGTCCCAGAATCAATAAGGACTGCTCCTAAGACACTTTTTTCTGCATCAAGATCGTGAGGGGGGACCTTAAGTCCTTCTGAAGTAGCCATAATCTTAAATTTCTAAAACAATAACCTTCATCTCCTGTTCTATCTCTTCTTTTTTATAAATTAGTTTTGGTATCGGAGTTAAATTTTCAATCCCAAATTTCTTCGTAAATTCAGAGACACTTGCTAGTTTATTTTCCTCTTTATTGGTCGACTTTTCTACACTGTAGTGCATCGGAACAACAATAGCTGGTTCAATTTTCTTCACTAGACTGACAGCTTCGTCCGAATCTATCGTATAAAATCCACCGACTGGCACAATGAGAATGTCTACTTCACCGATTATTTCTAAAAAACTTTCTTCAGGTACAAACCCCAAATCCCCGCAGTGTAAAACCGAAATTCCTTCGGATTCAATTTTATAAAGAATATTTTCGCCTCGCTCTGAACCTTTTGTTTTATCGTGATAGGATTGAAATCCAAAGATCCTGACTCCCATTTTTTCGAATTCACCCGGCATATCAATCACAAGTGGAGCTACGCCATTTAATCCTAAAACATTTTTTACCTCGTTATGATCACCGTGTTGATGAGAAACTGTCACAATATCCGCTTCAGTTTTCGGAAACTTAAGACCAACCATGTCTGAATTATATGGGTCGGTAACCACCTTAGCGGTTTTAGTTTTAATTAAGAACGAAGAATGACCTAAATATTTAATTTCCATAAGTGTGAAAAAGGATAACAAAAACGAAGAACAATTTCAAATGACAAATCTTGTTATTTACATATCTGCTCCTTTATCTTCTCTTGCTGATCTTTGGGTAACTTGTCAACTTGTTCAACAATTTTTCCAATTGAACTGTCATAAATAATGCTGGAAATATATGAACCAGTATCAGAAGCTAGTTTATTAACTGTATCAGTGGCCTCGCCTAAAACGGTACCCGCTACATCTTCAACTTTTTTTATTGAATCTGTAATGAGATTACTACTATTGATTTGTTTGATTTCTTGAGCCGTACCCAGTACATTGGAAATGTCTTTGTTTTTCTTTAAAAAAAATCTATTTACGAAGATGGCGCTAATCATCAACCCACCAAGTAATGTTATTTTTAAAAAAACTGACCAATTATTTTTACTTTCAAGCGGTTTTATTGGCATAAAATAGGAACCGTAACAAAATCGGTTGGTAAAATAGTAA
>CAYIVY010000045.1:0-7834 GCA_964366945.1 uncultured Gammaproteobacteria bacterium | reverse complement strand
TTTATGACCTACAGAAGGTTAATAGACGAGGAGCTCTCGTTTCTTCTGTAGGTTTTTTGCCATGTCCCGACTAGGTCGAGATTTAGGCAAACCGAATTGTTAGGTAAATTATAATCTAAACTGCAAGAAAAGTGCTAAAATAAATGTTATCAAATGGTAAATACGTACTTAAACAAACTTCAGACAGAACTTATAACCGGTAATGCCATGGAACATAGCTACAGACCTGCTTTCAAAAGTCTGATTGAGCAAATAGATGAAACTATACAAGCAGTCAATGAACCAACCAGGTCAGCACACGGAAGTCCTGATTTTATTTTTCTTAAAAAAGGCAACAAAAACTTTACTTTCGGATATGCGGAAACAAAAGATATAAATGTAAACCTTAATGATATAGAAAAGACAGAGCAATTAAAAAGATATCTTGGCTATCCAAGATTAATATTAACCAACTACATTGAATTTCGTTTTTTCAGAAATGGAGAAAAATATCAAACGATTGAAATTGCTAAAAGGGAAAATACTTTTTTAAGACCAATACCAGACAATTTTTTAATTCTTGAAAAAGAACTCAAAGCATTTCTTGAAGGAAAACCAGAGAAAATCACAAGCGGGATAAGACTTGCACAAATCATGGGAGGAAAAGCATTAAGAATACGAGAGAATGTTTCAAAATATTTAAATACCAGTGATGGAAAAAGTGAAGAACTAAAAAGGATTTATAAAATAATGAAAGAATTTTTGGTTCATGATTTGGAAGTAGATAAATTTGCTGATATGTATGCGCAGACCTTAGTTTATGGGCTTTTTGTAGCAAGATATTACGATGAAACACCAGAAAATTTTACTCGTCAGGAAGCACGTGACTTAGTCCCTGCTTCCAACCCATTTTTGCAACATTTTTTTGATCATATAGTTGGACCAAAATTTGATACACGACTTGGCTACATAGTAGATGAACTTTGTGAGATTTTTTCTATTGCTGACATCAGAGAAATCATCAGACGTCACTTTAATTTATTTGGTGAGGTAGCTGACAAAGATCCGATCATTCATTTTTATGAAGATTTTTTGAAAGAATATGACCCACAACTTAGAAAAGAAATGGGAGCTTATTACACCCCAATTCCTGTTGTCAGCTTTATTATCAGAGCAGTTGATGAAGTTTTAACTAAAGAGTTTAAACTAAGCGGAGGTCTGGCAAATACTGATAAAATTGTCAAAGAAGTAACTATTCAAGGAAAAAAAGGAAAAGAAACTTTTCATAAAGTACAGATACTTGATCCGGCAGTTGGAACGGCTACTTTTTTGAATGAAATTATCAAACTAATCTACGGCAAATATAAAGATCAAAAAGGACTTTGGAACAATTACGTAAACGAAGAATTATTACCACGATTATATGGTTTTGAATTAATGATGGCTCCCTACACAATTGCTCATTTAAAATTAGCAATGACCCTGAAAGAAACTGGTATCAATAAATTTAGCAAAAGGATAGGGGTTTATCTTACAAATACTTTAGAAGAAGGAATGAAAACAAATGATGAGCTTTTTAATTTTGGTTTAGCTGAAGCGATCAGCAATGAATCAAAAGCCGCAAATGAAATAAAAAATAACAGACCAATAATGGTAGTGGTTGCTAATCCACCTTACAGCGGAGTTAGTTCCAATGAAACTGATTTTGCTAATAGTTTAGTTAATCAATATAAAGTAGAGCCAGGCGGGAGAGAAAAACTTCAAGAAAGAAAACACTGGCTTAACGATGATTATGTAAAATTTATTGCCTTCGCGGAAAAGTTAATAAATAAAAACGGAGAAGGAATATTGGCTATGATTACCAACCATGGTTATTTGGATAATGCAACTTTTCGTGGTATGAGATGGCACTTACAAAAAAGCTTTAATAAAATTTACCTCATCGACCTTCATGGAAACGCTAAAAAAAATGTGAGAACACCGGATGGAAATATTGATAAAAACGTCTTTGATATTCAACAGGGAGTCGCAATAATCATTGCGGTAAAAATAAGAAATAAAGTAAATAAATCAAGTGAAATATACAGAACAGATATGTGGGGAAAAAGACAAGAAAAATTTGACACTTTAAATAAAAGTAGTTTAGAAAATATAAAATGGCAGAAAATAAACTTAGATCAAAAATCTTTTGGATTTACTTTTGACAAAAATCCTAAACTTCAAGAAAAATATAAGCAAGGAATAAGTATAGCTGAACTTTTTCCTGTAAATACAACAGGAATTGTTACTATGGGAGATAGTTTTATAATTGCCAATTCAAAAGAAGAATTAAAATACCGGCTAGATCTTTTCTTGAATCAAGATATTTCTGAAACGGAATTACAACGCGAATATAAATTAGGAAAAAACTATGCAGGATGGATAATCTCAAACAAAGATAAAATAGAAATAAAAGATGAGTTATTTAAAAAAATTGCTTATAGACCCTTTGATGAGAAATGGACTTATTTTGATAATAAATTAATTTGGAGACCCAGAACTAAAATATTAAAGGAGTTTTTAAATGAAGATAATTTTGGCTTTATGCTTTGCCGTCAACAAAAAAGGTTAGGATTTTCTCACATTTTAGTTCATAGAAATATTTCTGAATCAAGTTATGTTTCAAATAGAACTTCCGAAATTGGGTATAGTTTTCCACTATATATTTATTCTGATTCAGAACAAATTAATATAGACCGAACACAAAACCGAAAATCAAATATAGACATGAATTTAGTCAGAGAATTATTATTCAACATTGGTAAATATGAATGGGTGGATGACCATAAAAATAAAAAAGAAAATAATGATAAACAAGTAAGCCCTCTTGATGTATCGGATTATGTTTATTCTATTTTACATTCACCAAAATATAGAGATACCTACAAAGATTTTTTAAGAGAAGATTTTCCACGAGTACCGGCAGTTTTAAATAAAGAAAGTTTTTGGAAATTAGTAGAACTTGGTGGAAAATTACGCAATCTTCATTTACATGAAGATGCAGAGATATCAAAATTCTCAACGAAATATTCCATTTCAGGGAAAAATGAAGTAGAAAATATTCGCTTTGAAAATGATAAGGTTTGGATTAATAATACTCAATATTTTGAAGGTGTATCCAAAATCACTTGGAATTTTTATATTGGTGGATATCAACCAGCACAAAAATGGTTGAAAGACCGAAAAGGAAAAGAACTTAATTTTGAAGACTTAACTCATTATCAAAAAATAATTAAATCCTTAGAAAAGACAATAGAAGTAATGAATAAAATTGATGAGGTTTGGAATATAAACTAATCATTTTTTTTGAATTTTTTCAAATTTAGCGCGGAATTCACGTATCTTTTTTCTGATTTTAATAAAATCGTCTGGAGTAAATGGAACCTTTTCTGGTTTTCCATTTGATTTTATTCTTTCTACAATAATTTCTTCAGCAGAACTTGATATCTTTTTCCCATGTGCTAGAGTGTTTCTAATTATAATAATTTCTTCGTATTCCTTAACATCTTCCCAAAGTACTTTATCAATAACTTCTTTTAAGCATAAAAATGAAAACATTGCATGGAAGAAATAAACACTATTAATTAATAAACTCATGTCTATTTTTACTTTATGTTTATCTAATTCGGCTTGTTTGTCAACGTGGCTTTTTTTTATTTTATCTAAAATTTTATTTGATTTTTGATCATCCCAATTATTCTTAAGCAGAATGTCTTTAATGATATAATCGAGTTCACCTGTTTCAGCCATTACCAAACCTCGCAAGTTATTTATCTCCTGAGTTTTTTTTACTGTAATATTAATAAGTTTCTTTAGTTTTTCTATACAGTTCCTTCTATTTGCACAATAAACCCCATCGATATTTTGATCAGCCATTTCTTTTCGTAGTTTTGGTTCACCATCAATAGAATAAAAAAGAATATCTGTAAAAATGTTTTTACGGTTTTTAATAATTTTTTCTATAGCATCAGTTCCGCTTTCATTGTCTAGATTAAAATCAACTACGATAATATCGTAATCAGAGAAATTCTTATCCTCATACTTTGCTATATTTGTTAATTTAAGTTCAAAGCCCAGATCATTCAAATATTCTTTAATATCATCAATCTTTGGCTCTAACCAATCTGTATCGTTTTCCATCCATAAAATCTGATAGTCTATGCGCATAATTATTTATTAAATACGATAACAAATTTTAATCCTATTGATTGAGGAATTGCTTTAATTGTTGCGTTCATAGTTTTTAGAATTTCATTCACATGATAAAGTCCCCATCCAGATCCGTTAGTCGTTGATGTCTTTGGCTCAAATATTTCTGCAGGATTATTAATAAAACGATTATCTAAACCCTTCCCATCATCTTCAACTACAATATCCAGAGAATTGGCATTGCATGAAAGTTTTATATTTAGTTTTGTTGCATTTGCTTTCTTAGAGTTGCTGATTAAATTATCTAATATCAAAGTAATATCAAATGGTCTAAAAGGGATAAGAAAATTATCACAATTATTCTTGATTAATATTTCAAGGTCTTCTCCTAAATATTTCTTGTAGTCATTCTCAATATAATCAACAATAAAATTTGGCAGAGAACGTTCTTTTTTTGTAGCATTTTCTTTCATTCCACTTCCACTTGCTATTCGCGAAATGGAATTTATTTTGTCATTCTCTTTTTTAATTTTTTGAAGATACTGTTCAATTTGCGTGTAGTCTTTGATATTAATGTTCTTAAAAATTTTTGAAATATACGTATCAATCGTATCAGAGGATATGCCAATTTGATGAAGATAGCTAACAAGATTCTTAAATTCTTGTTGAGTTATTTTCATTGTAGCTGAAGCTCTTTCTTCAGCGATATCTTTTTGTTTTTTGATTATTTTAATTTCTTCTTTTTGTTTCTTGTGAGTTTCTTGAATATTTTTTACTGCCTGAATTAATTTTTCATTGCCAGTTTTTTTTGCCGTTTCCATTAATTGGCCAGTTGCCCCATGATACCCTTCTTGTATTTTTTGCTCAATTTTTTTAGGCAAATTATAACTACTCTCTAAATTTACAAAATCTTTTGATTGAATAAGTTTTTCTATTAGGCTTGTAATCTCCTTCTTCTTCATTTCTGGAGAAATTTCAGTTAGAGTTTTTCTATGATATGTCCAATCGAGTGTATCTACAACATATATTTCAAGTCGTCTAAAAACTTTTAGCATAAAAAATGCTACTAAATCTTTATAGGCTTTGGTTTCTATAAGTCCACCATCTCTACTAGAGGTTTCTTGAAAATCATTACCTGTACCTTTGATTTGAATAAAACCAATTAAATCTCTTGTCCCGAGATTACGAGCATAACCTTGAGCTTTTCTTCGATTTATACCTAAAGAGTCATCGCTCTCTTCTCCAAAAGGAAAAACTCTGAAGCCATTTTTATACAAAAACACGGATCCAAATTCGACAGGTTGCACTCCCATTAAATGGGAAAACATAATTTTTGTTGGGTGATTTAGATAAAATAACTGAACTTCTGTATCTGCAAGATATTTACCCCATAGACTTTTCTCTTTTATTTTATAAATTTTTTCGCCACGATCAATTATTTCCGTCGTAATATATTCTCCATTATCTGAAATCGTTGCATTAATTTGAGTCGTTTTTAAAGCAAGTTTATCAAAAATAAAATTTTCAATTTTCTCTTTTTTTCCTTCAAAAATAATGTCTATATTAAATTCGCCATCTTTACTTTTTTTAATCGGATTTATTAATTTTGCTAAATGTTTTTTTAAACTTTCTATATCAATTTTACTCCAATCTTCTCTAAGATCTGTTATCTCAAGTATTGTTCCATGTTTAACCTCTGGGTATGGATTTTTATCTAAAGTTGTGTGATTAACTTTTATATCAATAAAATGGTTTTTTGGATCTTCTTCAAATGATTCCCAAAAAACTTCGATACTTTCAACTTTTGTATCTTTGCTTTCTTTCAGTGAAATAATTCGTAATTTTTTACCCAACCTATCACATGCAAATCTTCCAATACCTTTAGCCCCAGCAAATGATGTACGTTCATTAATTTTATTTCTATAATCTTTATATTCTTCATTTTCTGTATTATCAGCCTTTGCTGAATATGCAACAAATAGCCATTTATTTTGTAGATCATCAAGGCTCATTCCCTTTCCATCGTCTTTTATAATAATTTTATCTTTACTAAAAACAATTTCAGTATATTCGGCATAGGCATCATACGCATTTTTAACCAATTCAAAGATAGCAATATATTTGTTAGTGATTAAATCTTTACCAATAATACTTTTTAATCCGGCACTAATTTTAAATTGTAGTTTTTTTTTGTCCATTTATTTTATATATCCTTTTCTATCTGTAAAAATATTAACCCAACTTGTTCTCCAAATAAGGGAGGAATTGCATTACCAATTTGAGTATATCGAGGAACTTCAATTACTCTGTTTTTTCCACCACTAGTATATCTTCCTTTAAATTGAAACCAATCAGGAAATGTTTGAATTCTAGCATATTCTCTAACGGTCATTATTCGTGGCTCATTATAATGTACGTAATCATCAGGTAGAGTTGTTAGAGTAGGACTAGGCTTACTTGAATCTAATTTAGTCGTATGCAATTTTTTTAAATGAAATTTCTCTTGAATTTGTTTGCTGTTCAAATTCTCTCTTATAATGAAAGAGAATCTATCTTCAACTACTTGTGTATGGTTAGCAAACCTATGGCTATCAGGTGGCATATTATAGTTTTTAAATCTCATTAGTTTTTGGAATTGATTCTTAGCTTTACCATATAGGCCAGATTTGAAACTTTTTGAATCTGGAGAAATTATTTCACCATTTTTTCTTTCTAAGTCAGAGATTGCTTCGGCAATCGTTATTCCAGCAACGAGACTTTTTGTTTTTAGGAAGTCTTTCTTTTTTTTAAATAATTTTTCAAAAAACTTTTCGGGATCAATATTTTCTTCTTTTTTTACACCGACTAAAATAAATCGATGCCTTGTTTGTGGAATACCAAATTCAGAAAAGTTTAAAATTTTACCATATACCCTATATCCTAATTCCTCAAGCTTACCTTTTACATATTCAGAATACTTCCTACCTGATGATTTAGCTTTTACAAATTGTAAAGTAAACCCTTTTACATTTTCAAAAAATACAAATTTAGGTTTTACTGTAGCAATAAATTCGATATATGAATCTATTAGCCTGTTTCTTATATCATCTTCTTGTCTTTTTCCTGCTATTGAAAAACCCTGACAAGGCGGACCACCTGCAACTAAGTCTACTTGACCTCTCATTTTTAATAATTCATTTTTATATTTTTTTAAAACAGAATTAATCTCTAATGGTTTTTTTGGTAGCCAGTTTGGCCAGTCAAAATGATTTTTTTGATCAATCAGATTATATTTTAAGGTATTAAAAGCGTCAGGATTTTTTTCAACAGCAAATAAACCGTGCCAACCTGAATTATATAAACCAAGAGAAAGACCACCACAACCAGCGAATAAATCAATATAAACGTTTGCTTTTTTAGACATCATAATTTTAATTATACTTAATCTATTTACTCCAAACTCCCAACTTCTTCTCCCTCGCCACTTTTTCAGCAAACAACAATTCATCTTGATATTTTATCTTTGCTCTTTTCCCATAAAGGACAACCCTGGCTAAACCATTTTTCACTAACTCAATATTCAGATTAACTCCACCTACAAACACATAACCTAAAGTTCTACCAAATTTATCAACCTTATAATTCTCTTCCTGCTCAAAACTGATTTCTTTATTTAAAACTAAATTTT
>CAYIVY010000044.1:0-7870 GCA_964366945.1 uncultured Gammaproteobacteria bacterium | reverse complement strand
TTATTAAATTCAAAGACGGCAGTGGTTTATTTTTCAATGATCTGCGTAAATTTGGATGGATTAAAGTTAGTGACCAACCTCTAAAACCAAAGGGTATTGATGTCCTTGATAAAAAGTTTACAAAGGAACTGCTTTATTCTGTAACCAGAAAAACCCGAAGACCGATCAAAGTTTTATTGATGGATCAGGATTTGATAACTGGCATCGGTAATATTTACGCCAACGACTCACTCTTTCTATCCAAAATTCATCCTCAAAGATTATCTAATTCATTAATAGAAATAGAAACACAGTTACTCCATAAAAGTATTAAGCAAACAATCAGTGAAGGCATTAGAGATCTTGGTTCATCTGGCGCCGACGAGGCTTTTATTCTTCCTGATGGATCGAGAGGTAATCATCAAAGGAATTTTTTAGTTTATCAACAAGAAAAACAACCGTGTATTGTTTGTAAAACTATTATAAAACGAGTCAAACACAACGGTCGGAGCTCTTTTTTTTGCCCGAAATGCCAAAAATAGCCCACGGCCTTATTCATACCGTATAGCGTCCATTGGTGAAAGATCAGCCGCTTTTTTGGCTGGGAAAACACCAAAGATAATGCCTATTAACGAAGACACTCCAAGAGCCAACACAATCGAATTCAAATCAATATAGGCCGGAAAGAATTTTTGAATAAAAAATACAATAATGAATGCGAACCCAAGACCTATCAATCCTCCAAATAGAGACAATAACACCGATTCTATAAGAAAATGCAAAAGGATATCCTGACTTGTTGCTCCTATGGCCCGTCGTATCCCTATTTCTTTTCTTCTCTCAGTCACTGAAACATACATAATATTCATAATCCCCACTCCACCCACTATGAGTGATATCGCCCCTAAGGCAACCAAAAGTAAACTTACCGCATTGAGAATTGATTCAATCGTACCCAATATTTCCGTCTGTTCTATAACGCTAAAATCATCTTCTTTATACCGCTTCAAAAGGGTCTGTTTAATTTTTTCTTTTACCTTCTCAATTTCTTTATAATCCTTAAGTTGAATATGAATATCAAAGAATTTTTTATCTTGATTAAAGACAAAAGCGCTCGTGTAAGGTATGAAGATAGAAGAGTCTGAGTTGTGATTAATATCTCCCTTTTTCTTAAGAATTCCTATCACTTTTAATCGATGGTTTTCGATGCGAATAGTTTTTCCAAGACCAAGTTCGGATGATTGAAAAAGTTTCTCGGCTATCGTTTGTCCGAGTACTGCGATCTTGCTTTTTTTTTCTACATCTTTTCTATCAAAAAATATTCCTTGATCCATCTCAATATTACTTATTATATAGTCATCCTCTGTTGTTCCCCTTATATCTGTTATCTCTGACTTTCCTTTGGATTGAACCTGTACAGTCTTTACAGAATAGGGAACCACGTATTTAATCTCCTCTATTCTTTTTAAACTCAGCACGTCCTTTTCGTCAAAACGAATACCCCCAAGCGTCCCTGCTCCCGGCCTAAATCCTCCCCCGCCTTGAGAAAGTACCCTTCCAGGAAGCACAAACATAAGATTAGTCCCTAAGCCTTGAAATTGTGACGTAATGAAGACCTTAAGCCCTAGACCAAATGCAAGAATAAGCACGACTGCCGCTACCCCTATAAGAATCCCAAGGGACGTAAGAAAAGTTCGTATTTTGTTTCTTCTTAAATCATCGTACGCCGACTGTAATATAAAATTAAGATAGCCCATTTAAAAAAAATTAATTTAATAATATTTGACCATCTTTTAATTGAATTGATCTTCGTGCTCTACCCGAGACAATTTTCTCATGAGTAACTACAATCACAGTGATGTTATCTTTCTTGTTTAACTCCTCAAGAATATCAAGAATAATTGTTCCATTTTTGCTGTCAAGATTACCGGTTGGCTCATCGGCAAGAAGCAGTTCAGGATTCATAATAAGCGCACGCGCTATTGCAACCCGCTGTTGCTCTCCGCCAGACAACTTATTTGGATAGTACATTGTTTTATCGGTTAAACCGAATCGGTGCAGTAATTTTAATGTTTTTTCTTTTGGGTCGTATTTTAGCTTTTTTCGTGAATATCTTGCTGGAAGAAGAATGTTTTCAAAAACAGTCAAATTGTTAATGAGATGAAACTGTTGAAATACAAATCCTACGTACTCGCTTCTCAATTTTGATATTGCGAAATCATTGAGATTGGATGTGTCTTTATCATAAATAGATATCTCACCTTGAGATGGTCTGTCAAGAAGCCCAATAATATGCATAAGCGTTGATTTCCCTGAGCCAGAAGAACCAATTATTGCGGTAAATTCTCCTTTTTGGATAGTAAGTTCTATTTTTTTCAGCGCAGTGAACGTATTATCCTTATCAATCTTGTACTCTTTCCAGATATTTTTAAGTTTAATCATAAATGATATCGTTCGCCTTTAATCCGGAGATGATTTCAATCATTCCATCAATTTCATCACCTGTTTTAATTTTTACTTTATTCTGTTTATTATTAGTTTTTATATAGACATAATTATTTCTCGTACTGCCTTTTAAGTAACTAACCGGAATCGCCAAAATATTATTTTTTTCTCGTAAAACAAAAGTTGTGTCCCCGGTCATTCCATAACGAAGGCTCTCATTGTTTATCGAATCTTCAATTTTCATCCTGACTTCATAAACAGTTCCTGTTTCACCGGTTTTGGGAATAAATCCCAAATAATCAACCTTTACTTTATTCTTCAAATCAGGATAAGCGTCAAGAGTTAGATCGCCTTCATAACCTTTTTTTAGTTTAACAACTTCAGTTTGATCAGCCGTAGCTGAAAAATAAATAGTCTTCGGATTAATTACTTCAAACTCTGCCCCGGACGGAGTGATATTAACTCCGGGAAATGGTACATCAACTTTTGTTACTATTCCTTCAATTGGCGTCCAAAGACTAGCATATTCTAAAGATAAACTTTGTAATTCAACATCAAAAACAGCTTTATCTAAATCAAATTGATTTTTTTCCAAAATTCTTTTCATTGTATCGGTAAGAGTTTTATTTTTGTAAGTCACTTCTTTATCTTCTTCAAAATCCCATCTTTCTTTAGAATAATCCCGTAATGCTTTCTCTAAATTTGTTTTAACAGTTCGTTGATCTAAGGTAGCAACTCCTTGATATTTTTTCACATAGTCGCCCTCGCGAACCCCAACCCAGGCTAATCGGCCGGAAGTTTGAAAACGCAAAGTGACTTTTTCCGTGGCTTCAATTTGACCGGAAAAAGATAACTCTTCTTTTAGATTAGTGGCTTTTACTTTATAACTTTTTTCGGTTGTTTTTGGTTTGGAACTAAATTTAAAAAATAAAAACGCTAAGACAATTACTACCACTAAAACCAAATACCATCTCTTTTTTAAAAAATTAATCATAACCAATTTTATCATAAAAAAGCCGCCCAATCACTGATCGGCATGACATTATAGAGCAGGAAGTTCCAAGCATATAAAAATATTGCTGGTAATAAAATTATTAAAATAATCAAGAATTTTTTTGAAGTAAAAAATTTTTCAAAAGTAATTAAAGCTAAAGGCCAGAGAGGTAAGGAATAACGACTTATATCACGATGTTGTATAAATAGAGTGGCTGTAAAAAATACTAAGCTGAAATAAAAAAAACTCCTGTATTTAAAATCTTTTAAACAAACAACTGCCAATCCATATATAAAATAATAAAATATTATCTCTTCGAGCCAGGCTGTCCCTATCCAATTTTTTTGAAAATTAAAAACTGAAAATGGAAAAAGCAGATGAATATTGTCTCCGGAATGAAAATAAGCAAAAAAGTCTTGGTACTGTATCCCATAAATTAGAAAAACACACACAATCCCCAATGGGATTAGTAAAATCCCCAGCCAATTCCAATTAATTTTCCTTTCCTTAATTATCTTTTCAGTAAACACTAATCCATACGCTACAAATAAAAGTATTCCTGGCGTTTTTGTCATCGTCGCCAATCCTCCAAATAAACCAGCCAACCAAAACTGAGTCCTTTCAAAAAAGAAGAGGGACAACAAAATTAATAGCATAAATAAACTTTCTGGAGCGCCAACCGATCTAACTACCAAAAAACGAGGTAAAAACAATAAAATTGACGCCAATATTAATGGATTTTTTGCTAATTTAAATTTTTTAAGTAAATAATAAAAAAATAAAACTAGCCCAATCGTCGCAAATAAATTCACTCCTATCATTGATTTTAGGTACGCTAATTCTTTTATCCCAAGAGCTACCGCAATCTCCCTAGCCACTCTAATTAATATAGGATAGAGTGGCAAATGAGCGGCAAAATATTTTGGACTTAGAGCTGATTCCAACTTTAATTGTTCAATTTTTTTTTGATCATAAAAAGTTTTTGCCGGCACAATGTATAATGGTCCATCATAATGTTTATATATAGTGAGAAAACCGACACCCTTCCAAAGAATAAAAGTAGAAATTAAAACAATAGATGTTAGAATTAAATAAGAATATATGCGCCGCATACTTAATATTTTAACAAAAAATCGAGCTTTAATTGTTACTTTAATAATTGGAGTTTTTTTGCGCTTCTATAAACTCACTGGCTTTGTCACTTTTTTGGGTGATCAGGGGCGTGATGCAATTATTATTAAAAGAATCATTACCCTAGAACATTTTCCGGCTATCGGCCCACCCACTTCAGTCGGCCAAATTTATCTTGGTCCTTTTTATTATTATTTTATTGCACCTTGGCTGCTATTATCTAACTTCAATCCAATCGGTTTGGCCGCCGGCGTGGCTTTTTTTTCATCGCTATATCTTTTAATAAACTATTTAATCGTCAGTGAATTATTTAATAAAAAAATTGCATTGATTTCCACTATCTTATTAAGTTTCTCTTCTGTCTTAATCAATTTTTCCCGCTTTTCCTGGAACCCTAACCTTCTTCCTCTATTTTCTTTATTAACTATTTATTTTGTTATAAAAAGTTTAAAAACAAATAAGTGGTATTATTTTGCCTTATCTGGAGCTTTTTTCTCTTTCTCTATTCAACTACATTATCTATCGTTATTTCTTATTCTTCCTATTTCCATTGTTTATTTAATCGATTTATTGAAAGAAAGAAAACAATTAATTCATAAATTTATTTATTTGTTTATCTGTTTATTTTCTTTCATTCTATTTTCGTCTCCTCTTATTATTTTTGATCTTCGTCATAATTTTTTAAATAGTAAGTTATTTTTGGCTCTTTTTCAATCTTCTGGAACTAGTTTTTTAACAAAATTGAATAGCTTATTTGATTCGTTTTATTTTTTAAATATATATTCTTTCAATATTAATCTCAATAAATATTTTGTTTATTCACTTTTGTTTTTTCTCTTACTTACCTTCGTGACTTTGATAAAAAAAAGTTCTAATATCAAAACTTTTCTTCTTTTTTTTCTTTTATCAATGTTGGGAATGTCTTTTTATAATGGTCTTAAGCACCCTCATTATTTTGGGATATTATATCCATTATATTATGTGATTATTAGTTATTTTTTCGTATTCCCTAAACAATCTGTTTGGGAAAAATTTTTAACTATTTTTTTTGTCCTCGGATTTATCTTTCTTAACTTTCAAAAATATCCTCATTTTCGTAACCCTTCTAATAATCAAATTATTATTGCTAAAAATGTTGCTCAAAAAATTTTTGATAATGTAAAGAAAGAAAAATTTACCGTTACATCTCTACCAGAAAAATATTCTGATTCCACCTATCGTTATTTTCTTGAGATCTGGAAAAAACGGGCGATTGAAAAAGATTCTTTAGATAAGGCTGATGAGCTTTTTGTTGTCTGTGAAAAAAAATGCACACCTGTTATTGGTAATCCTATGTGGGACATTGCCTATTTTGCACCTAATAAGATTGTAGGTGAATGGAGCGTCAACGGTGTTAAAATATATAAATTAATTAGATGAATATTTCCCTAATCATTCCTTGTTACAACGAAGAGGTCAATATCCAGAAAGGTGTCTTGGATAAAATCGGTAACTATACCCAAAATGATCAGAGATTTTCCGAAGTGATTATTGTTGATGACGGCTCTAATGACTCTTCGAAAATAGTTATTAAAAATAAATATTTGAAGACTTTCCCAAAATTCCGTTTGATACAAAACTCTCACCAGGGTAAAGCTTTTGCAGTACTGACTGGTATCAAGCAAGCTAAAGGAGACTATATTATCTTTACCGATATTGACCTGGCTACCCCAATTGATGAAGTGGAAAAGTTGATTGTCAAAGTAAAAGATGGTGGGCAAATTATTATTGGTTCCCGAAATAATAGTCGCGCCGGTGCGCCGATTCTTCGTAAAATTATGGCAAAAGGATTTATTATTATCAGAAATATTATTATTGGCTTAAAAGGTGTCCGCGATACTCAATGTGGTTTTAAGTTATTTGAAAAACAAGCCGCTTTAAAAATTATTAATAAACTCCAGGTCTTTCATGACAAAAGAATTGCTAAAGGTTCGTCTGTCTCAGCCGGTTTTGACATTGAATTTTTATTTTTAGGACAAAAATTAGGTTACAAGATTATTGAAGTGCCTGTTATCTGGCGTCATGTGGAGACTAAAAATGTTAATTTTATAAGAGATACGATAGATACTTTAGTGGATATTTTTAAAATAAAGTTTCTTGACCTACAGGGAAAATATCATTAATCGCCTCACGATATTTGCAGTAATCACAATCTTTTCCCGACTCTGGAAGTTTGCCATTTAAACACTTGTGAATATCTATAATCGTTTTTTCGATCCAAGAATCATTTCCCAAGTAGGGTAATATCTTAATATCAAATTCCAATTTTCCATCAAAGGCTTCTTTATCTGCGTTTCCATTACAATAGACAAAATATCCCGTTGATGAAACTCTGTAATTATTTTTACGGAAAAGCCACTGATAGATCTCCATCTGTCTTTTGTATCCAATCTGCCAATCGGCATCCAGTGACACCTCTCCGACTTTGGAGGTTGCCTTATAATCAACAATCATTAGCTCCCCTGCCGGATTTACCCAAATATCATCTATTCCACCGGTAATATTTAGATTAGTGTCTCGATGTAAATATTCTATTCCCCCTCGAAGTGCATCTCTCCACTTATCCATATTTTTATCTTGATATGGGATAGCATCAACTCCATAAGTTTTCATTAGAGGGTGGGGAGTTCCACTAGCTCGATGCATATCGAATTCTTTTTTGAGCAACTTATCAACGGCTGAATTTAACGAAAATGGAAATCCTGGTGGTTGACCTACTCCAAGCCTTCGGTCAAAATAAAAACAACGCGGGCAGTTGAGAAATAAATCTATTTTTGAGCGGCTTAGGCGAAAAGGAAATAAGGTTCCTGGTGTGTAAAGATAAGATTTTCTTCTAAGATTATAGAATTGAGACATTGAAATAATTATAGTTGATATAATTTATATTAGCTAAACAATCTATGAAAAAATTTATTCCAATTATTGTTTTGACAGTCATTTCGGCCTTTCTAGTATTTTATCGCTTCATTGATATCCCAAAATACTTGGCATATGACGAAGTTGAATTTGCCAAACTAGCTTTATCTTTACAAAACAAACCTTATACTCCTTACTCTTCTCTTGCCACCGGACACTCAACGTTATATTTTTATATAATACTTACCTCATTAAAAACTTTTGGAATAAATACTTTTGCTCTCAGGCTCCCAGTGGCGATATTTGGAATACTAAGCGTCTTAATGTTTTATTTAGTTATTAAAGGATTAAAAAATTACGCCGTGCCTGCCGGCAGGCAGGAATTACGGATTAAAAATTATAATGTTTTACCTTTAGATCGGAAGA
>CAYIVY010000043.1:0-7922 GCA_964366945.1 uncultured Gammaproteobacteria bacterium | reverse complement strand
CGAAAAACTTGGCGAAGAAAAATTATTTTATCTAACTGCAAGAGGTATTAAAAAATCCGAGGCAGAAAGTTTATTAGTGAACGGCTTTATTGAACCGGTTGTTAAGGAAATTCCTTTAGAATATTCAATAGAATTAAACAGGCTAATTAAGCTGGAAATGGCAGGAAGCGTAGGATAAAAAATATGCAATTTATAAATCTAAATCAAACCAAACAATCTAAGCTAACCTTTGATAGACCAGGTGGCTACACTGTCTTTTTTTATAATCTTTCTGGTGATTTTGATTTTGAGATAAAATCATCAGGTGTTGATTTGAATATCTATGGTTTATTTGTGGGAAAGAAAACGGATGATTTTCAACTCAAAACCAATCAATATCATATGGCCCCTAACTCAACCTCAAACCTTTTGATTAAGGGCGTATTTGATGATAAGTCTAAATTTATTTATCAGGGATTAATCAAAATTGAAAAATCTGGACAAAAGTCTCACGCTTATCAAAAAAATAAAAATTTAATACTATCTGGAAAAGTGTATGTTGACTCAAGACCCTTTTTGGAAATTTTAGCAAACGACGTTTTTTGCACCCATGGCTCAACTACAGGAAAGATAGATGAAGAGTCACTATTTTACCTAAAAAGCCGTGGACTTGATCCAGTGACAGCCAAAAATCTTTATGTTTCAGGCTTTATTCAAGAGATCATTGATAAGATAAAAGTTAATCAGCCAACCTTTAATATTAAATATGATTGATCAAAAAGTAATTAAAAAGCAGTTCCCAATTTTTCAATATCAACCTCAGTTGGTCTATCTTGATTCAACAGCAACTTCATTAAGGCCAAAAAAAGTAATTGACAAATTGATAGAGTACTATGCAGAATATTCGGCCAATGTCTTTCGGGGTATCTATCCGATGTCTGAAAAAGCTACCGCAGAGTTTGAAGAAACAAGACAGGTTGTGTCGAAGTTTATTAATGCAGAAAAATCAGAAGAAGTTGTCTTTACCCGTAATACTACCGAATCTTTAAATTTAATAGCCTACTCATTGGGAAGAAAAATTATTGAGTCAGATGATGAAATTGTGACGACCATTATGGAACATCACTCAAATTTTGTTCCTTGGCAGATACTTTCAGGCGAAACTGGAGCGGCGTTTAAGGTAGTTGACATTGTTGATGATGAAGGATATTTAATATCTGACTGGCAAAAAATAGTAACAAAAAAAACAAAAATCCTGGCATTAACCTACATCTCAAATGTACTGGGGACAATCAATCCGATTAAAGAAATAACTCAAGCAGCAAAAAAAATTAATCCAGAAATTATTATTATCGTTGATGCCGCTCAAGCAGTTCCACATCTAAAAATAGATGTTCAGGATATGGGTGCTGACTTTATTGCTTTTTCTTCCCATAAAATGTTGGGACCAACCGGGGTTGGGATACTTTGGGGAAGGATGAAGCACCTCAAAGAAATGTACCCTTTTATGTATGGTGGTGAGATGATAGACGAAGTTTTTGTAAACAAAACAACTTTTAAAAACCCACCACATAAATTTGAAGCAGGTACACCAGCTATTGCTGAAGTGATTGCATATAAGGAAGCAATAAAGTTTATGAATAATATTGGCATGGAAAATATTAGAGATCATGAAAAAAAATTAACCCAACTATGTATAAAGATTTTAAAACAAAAATTTGCAGAAAAGATAAAAATATTTGGCCCGACCGATACTAATAATCGAGGTGGGATAGTGACTTTTAGTTTTGATAAATATCATCCGCACGACGTTGCTCAGATTTTGGCAGATGATGGTATTTGTGTGCGGGCAGGTCATCATTGTGCCATGCCACTTCATCAGAGACTAAAAATACCGGCCACTGTCAGGGCGAGCTTTTATATTTATAATGATGAAGGCGATATTAACAGACTGGTTGAAGGGTTAATGAAAGTAAAAAAAATATTATCATGAATATCTATCAGGATCTAATCCTCGACCACTATCATCATCCCCACAATAAAGGCAAAATTAATACACCTGATCGGTCAGTAGTTGTGAATAATCCTATGTGTGGTGATAAGATAGAGATGATGGTTAATTTTGAAAAAAATAAAATAAAGGAAATAAAATTTCAAGGAGAAGGTTGTGTCATATCAAACGCTTCATCTTCAATGTTGACAGATTATGTCAAAGGTAAATCAAAACTTGAATTGAAAAAGTTGGATTCGCAGTTTATTATTAAGATGCTAGGAATAGACTTAGGAATGAATAGAATTAAATGCGCAGTCTTGCCATTAGAGGCATTGCAAAAGTTAATAGTTTGATTAAAGACAGTCTTTATAAAGACTGTCTTTGTTAAAAATATGGATCCAAAATTAAAAGATTCAAATAATCCTTCTGGGCCAGTCAAATTAAAATCTGGACATAAGATCTGGGTTGATCGTGGGCTATGTATTGGAGCAGGTACTTGCATAGCTGTCTCTCCAAAAACTTATGTGCTTGATGCAGAAGCAAAAGCTATTATCTTAGATACAGTTGATGAAGATATAATTGAAAACATTATTGAGTCGGCTAAAGCATGTCCCGTCGCTGCCGTAATTATTGAAGATGAAAAAGGTAATAGAATATTTCCGAAATAATATGATTGATTTTACTTGGAAAATTGGTGGAGAGGCCGGGTTTGGCATCATGACGACTGGGACTGTTTTTTCAAAACTGGCTAGCCGTTTTGGATATCATATCTTTGACTACGTTGAGTATCCATCTTTAATTCGTGGAGGTCATAATGCTTATGAAGTTCATGTTTCCGAAAATGACATATCTTGTTTAAAACCAGAACTTGATCTGTTAGTTTGTCTAAATAAGGAGACATTTGATAAACATAAACATCGCCTAACTTCATCGAGCATTGTTGTTTTTGATAAAGAAGATTTTGAGATGACTGGCGATTATATACAAGTCAACGTATCTTTCAAAAAAATTTTATCTGATTTAAAAGGTCAACCGGTGATGAAAAATACGATTGCTTTGGGTGTATCTATTGGTTTACTTGGAGGAGATATTGGTGAATTATTAAAGATAATTGAAGAACAATTTGCTAAAAAAGGGGAAGCTGTAATTAATTTTAATCGGCAGTTTGCCCAGGTGGGTTATGATGAAATAAAGAAAAGTTATTCAGATAAAATCCTGAATTATTTGTCAAAAAAAACAGGTGAGGACAAGTTGGTTATGACTGGAAATGATGCTTTTACTTTAGGCAGTGTGATTGCCGATTGCCGATTTTATAGTGCCTATCCAATGACGCCGTCATCATCAGTTTTAACTAATTTTGCAGCTTGGCAAGAGACTGTTGGTATGGTTACTCGTCATGCTGAAGATGAAATCTCTGTTATCAATACAGCTATTGGCGCATCTTTTGCCGGTGTCAGGTCTTCAGTTGGTACGTCTGGTGGAGGTTTTGCTTTAATGGTTGAGTCAATCTCTTTTGCCGGAATAACAGAGATTCCATTAGTAGTTTTTTTAGCTCAGAGACCAGGGCCAGCGACTGGAATGCCCACCTGGACAGAGCAGGGAGATCTTCTTTTTACTGTTTTTTCTGGTCACGGTGAATTTCAAAAAATTGTTCTAACACCGGGAGATAATGAGGAGATGATTGAGTTGGCGGCGAAAGCTTATAATTTAGCCGATGTTTATCAACTACCTGTGATCGTGATGTCAGATATGTTACTTTCAGAATCACATAAAAGTGTGAGTAAAAAATTTGTTGACGATTTTATTTCCAATTATAAAGTTAATCGTGGAAAACTAATTGGTAATTTGGAATCAGAAATTAAAAAATCTAATAATAAATATTTAAGATATAAGTTAACAGAAGATGGAATTTCCCCAAGATTGATTCCTGGAACTCCTGGATATTTTTATCAAGCGAATTCCTATGAGCACATTGAAGATGGTCATACCACAGAAGATGCTGAACCAAGAATTCAACAGGTAGATAAGAGAGCAAAAAAATGGCAAACTTATCTTGCTCAAGATTTTGTCATGCCGAAAGTTTATGGTGATTTAGAAAAGTCTAATATAGTTTTTATTTCCTGGGGTTCCAATAAAGGGGCCATTTTGCAGGGTCAAAATCTGCTTGTAAAAAAAGGAATGTCTTCGGCTTTTATTCATTTTAATCATATATATCCATTGAATAAGGAAAAAGTTACCGCTCTTTTAAAACAAAATAAAAGATATATCTTGGTGGAAAATAATTCCTGGGGCCAGTTCGGAAAATTATTAACCATGGAGACAGGCGTGGAGATAAAAGAGAAATTTTTAAAATATGATGGCAGACAAATTACGGCGGAAGAAGTTGTGGCCAGGGTAAAATAATCGTTATAAAAATTATAATTATTATAAATATTATATGAGCACAAGTACTTTACAAGATTTTTCAGGCTATAATCCAACTTGGTGTCCCGGCTGCGGCGACTGGGGAATTGGAATTGCAATAAAACAAGCCTTGATACAAATGGGCTTAAGTCCGTCAGCGGTCGCAGCAGTTTTTGGTATTGGTTGCTCTGGGAATATGAATGATTTTTTAAATGCTTATGCAATTCATTCTCTTCATGGACGTGCAATTCCGAATGCCGTGGGGATTAAAATCGCTAATCATCAGATGCCAGTATTGGCAATCGTCGGTGACGGTGATTGCTATGGTGAAGGAGGTAATCATTTGATTCATGTTTGTCGTGGTAATCATGATATTACGGTTATCGTTCATGATAATGGAGTTTATGGTTTAACAACAGGCCAAGTAGCCCCAACTGCCCAGAAAGGATTTAAGTCAAAATCGACACCAGCTGGGACTTTAGAAAGGCCGATTAATCCCCTCGCTTTGACCCTAACTTCAGGAGCAACTTTCGTTGCTCAGAGTTTTGCCGGCGATGTACTTCACACAATCTCAATGATAAAGGCGGGAATACAACATAAGGGTTTTTCAATTATAAATATTTTGCAACCCTGCGTGACTTTTAATAAAATTAACACCTATCAGTATTACCTACAAAGAGTTTATAAACTTGATGCCAATTATCAAAAGCAGGATTTTAAAATAGCAGTCCAAAAGAGTTTAGAAATGAGTGAAGAAAAATTTCCCCTTGGAATTTTATATCAAGTTGAGAAACCGATTTTTACGGATCAACTACCGCAACTAAAAGATACAACTTTAATAGATAAAAAAAGATTCGTTGATTTTGATAGAATAGAAAAATTATTTATTTAATTAGTCCAACATAGTTGAACGATAATAAAGGTTTAGGCCGACTAAGCGGCCTATTAATACTATAGGTTTAACCCTCAAAAATAGGTATTGACAGTTAGCAATTACTTTGTTATACTGCTAAATAATATGGCATTTTTAATTGGAGCGTCAGAACAATATAATTACCCAGTTGCACCAGTCCGAGACGGAATTGTTTTGCCTGGAACAGAAAATGTTTTAGTTTTTGGAAGAGCTAAAAGTGTGGCGGCCATTAATGAATCTCTTCGTAAAGATAAAAAAGTAGTTCTCCTAATGCAAAAAAATCCAGCCCAAGACGATCCGAAAAGCACCGAGCTTTATCAGATTGGAGTGTTGGCTACGATTGATAAAACTGTGCCCGGTGATAAAGGAGAAATCAATGCTTTGGTTAAAGGAATTGAAAAAGTTAAGGTTATATCCTTTACAAAACAAGATAGTTGGTTTGAAGCAAAAGTGGAAATTATAAAGGAAAAAATAGTTGAAGATGATGAGGTATCCGCCATGATTAGATATATTTCAACTCAGATAAAAAAAGCGATTAATTTAGGTAAGACGGTTGACTTTGTTTTTTTAATGAATATTCTAAATACTGATAATCCAATAAATTTTGCTAATCAAATTGCGGTTGTGCTTGATTTGAAACCCCATGAGAGGCAGATGTTGCTTGAGGAAATAAATTTAAAGGTAAAGCTTAAAAAAGAAGTTGATTTTGTCAACCGTGAAATTAAGGTTCTTGAAATTGAATATAGCCTTTCTTCAAAGACACAAAAGAAGTTCGATCAAGGAATAAAGGAGTCAATTTTAAGAGAAAAAATGAAGACAATTGAGGAGGAGCTGGGGGAAAAAGGTGAAGACAAGGACACGGCTGAGTACAGGGAAAAAATAAAAAAAACCAAAATGCCACGAGAAGTTGAGGAAAAGGCAGAGAAAGAATTAAAGCGCTTAAAGCAGATGTCTCAGTTTAATCCGGAAGCGTCATATGTCCGTACTTATTTAGATTGGTTAGTTGATCTGCCTTGGTCAGTTGTGTCAGCCAATAATGTCAAGATAAAAGACGCGGAGAAAATTTTAGATGAAGATCACTATGGTTTGAAAAAAATAAAGGAAAGAATCTTAGAATATTTAGCAGTGATGGAGATGAGAAAAATGAAAGAGTTAACTCAAAAACCAAAAGGCAGACAGCCAACCATTCTTTGTTTTGTTGGACCACCAGGTGTTGGTAAAACCTCATTAGGTAAATCAATTGCCAGATCATTAGGTCGAAAATTTGTCAAAATGTCACTCGGTGGAATAAGGGATGAAGCAGAAATTAGAGGACATCGTCGAACTTATGTTGGTGCACTACCGGGTAGAATGATTCAGGGTATAAAACAGGCTGGCACAAAGAATCCGGTATTTATGTTAGATGAAATAGACAAAGTGGGAAAAGACTATCGTGGTGATCCATCATCTGCCTTACTTGAGGCACTGGATCCGGAGCAAAATCAGGCCTTTTCTGATCATTATTTGGAAGTCTCCTTTGACCTCTCCGATGTTTTTTTTATTACAACCGCTAATATCTTGGATACGATTCCTGATGCTCTATTGGATCGATTGGAAGTTATTCATTTTCCAGGATACACCGAAGATGAAAAATTTAACATTGCCAAAACCCATTTGATTACAAAACAGTTAGAAGCAAGTAGTTTAAATAATAAAGAAGGCTCTATCACTGACACCGCATTAAAAACTATTATTAGAAGATACACTCGTGAAGCGGGAGTGAGGGATTTAGAAAGAAGAATTTCAACAATTTTTAGAAAGTTGACACGTGAGATTATAGAAAAGAAAGTGAAAAATAAAATAATTGATGTAAATAATATCTCTAAGTATCTTGGTCCTTTTAAATTTTCTTCGTCAATGATTGAGGCAAAAGATACGATTGGAATTACGACCGGCTTAGCTTGGACTCAGGCAGGCGGGGATATTTTATTTATTGAAGTGGCGGTAATGCCTGGTAAAGGTGGTTTAACATTGACCGGACACTTGGGGGACGTCATGAAGGAATCATGTCAGGCGGCACTATCCTACATTAGGCCACGTTGGAAACAGTTCAAACTAGAGAAAGATTTTTTTCATAAGATTGATATCCACGTCCATGTACCTGAAGGAGCCGTGCCAAAAGATGGCCCATCGGCTGGGTTGGCGATTGCAACAGCGATGATTTCTGCTTTGACCAAAACTCCAACCGTAAGAACGGTTGCAATGACTGGAGAGATAACACTGCGTGGTCGGGCTTTAGAAATAGGTGGAATCAAAGAAAAAATAATCGCCGCTCATCGGTCAGGTATAAAAACTGTTATTATTCCCAAAGATAATAAGAAAGATCTTGAGGACATACCCCAAAATGTTCTCAAAGATCTACGTTTTGTCTACGTTGACCATGTGGACCAAGTCCTGAAGGTGGCTTTGGCAAAATAACAAAAATTACCTTCTAAGCTTTAGATAAAACTCACGGAGTGAGTAGATAAAATTATAGATTTGATAATAAAAATGGTTAATCACTAAATCATAGCTGCCTATAAATTCGACGAACTTGGTTCCATAGCCTGTCTTAAAACGGGTGAAACCGGACCAGGGATTTTTTTCATCATAGTT
>CAYIVY010000042.1:0-7930 GCA_964366945.1 uncultured Gammaproteobacteria bacterium | reverse complement strand
GATATTAAACTAATTTTATTTAGTTCTGTATCATCAAAAAAATTTCCTAATAATCTTTGAGCGATGTTTTTTTCTAAAAGAAAATAAAAACCAAAAAATAAAGTTGAAGTAATAAATATAACATTAGAAAAGGCGGTCTTTATGAGATTAATAGTCTCATTGGCTAGGCTCGGAATATTATTAGAAAGAAAACTCATATCAAAATTAGGAGCCATGGTTGGGAAAACTTTGATAATAATATTTGGTAAGTTCTTAAAGAGGATTATTATCTCGCCAGCCAAAGGAGGAATAATTAAGGTAAACAAATAAAAAATAGTAAAAACAAAAATAAAGTAAACGATAAAAGAACTAATAGATCGAGAAATCCCTCTCTTTTCTAAAAAATAAACAGGCTGATGCAAGGCCCCGGCAATAATGAAGGCGATAAAAAGAGAAAAGATTAAATCTTTTATCAGCCAAATAACACCTAACATCAAAATAAAACCAACCGTAAAAATAATTGTTTTTGAAGAAATTTCAATTTTTTGCATATAATATATAAAAATTATAAAGATTATAACAATTATAATCACCCTTTAGCAAGAGCTAAAACATAAACCTTTTTTACTCCAGCCTCTTTTAGAATTCGAGTGGCTTCTTTAACGGTTGATCCTGATGTCACAATATCATCAATTAATATTATGTTGGAGAAGTGACGGATCACGTCTCTATAATTTAGATTAATAATAAATGCCCCCTTTAAATTAAGATATCTTTTTAACGAAGATTTAAATTGGGCTTGAGGTTGGGTTTCCTTCTTTCGAATCAAGATGTTGACGATGGGGAATTGAAGCGATTTTTGAAAATACATACTCATAGTTTTTGCCTGATTAAAGCCCCGTTCGTTATATTTATTTTTTGTTAGGGGGATTGGTTGAATAATAAAATCAGCAGACAGCCTTTTGTAGAAGCCTATTTTACTAATTATTTCAGGTTTAATAATTTGACAAAACTCTTGCCAAACTTGCACGGCCAAGCGGTACTTAATATTTTTGAGAATTTTTTTTAGCATAGGATTATAATGATAGAAAGTTAGAAATCCATCGATGTTCAACTTATTATTACAATTTGGATGAGTTAGGCCGAATAAAGAAGGCTCTTTGCAGTATAGACAAACATCTTGCTTAGTTGGTTTTAATTTGTTTTGACACAAGTGACAAAGGTACACACCAATGTAGCCACAACCAAGACAAAATTTTGGAAAGAGAAGATCGGTTAGAAGCATAAGGGCTTATGACGATTATAACAGTAATAACCCTGATAGATTGTTCACAAATTTGAAAGGACTTTTTAACTAATTTAACTAGAAAATTATTTTGAGGCTGATAATCTTTTATCTGGCGGATTGGTATTACTCTGATATATTTAGACCTCTTGAAAACGGCCAGGTAGTGTTTTAAATTTTATATAACACTATATGTTTTGTATTTTTTGTCAAGACCATGATACTGAGGTAATTGAGACGAGAGTGTCGGAAGATGGTATAACGATAAGAAGACGAAGATCTTGTAAAAAGTGTGATAAGAGGTTTACCACTTATGAACGGGTAGAAGAATTGCCAATAATGGTTATTAAAAGAGATAAAACTAGAGAAAGATTTGACAGAGAGAAATTGCGAAGTGGTATTATTAAATCTTGTGAAAAAACAATAGTAACGGCGGAAAACATTGATAAAATAATCAACGAAGTAGAAGGAGAGCTGAAAGAAAAAGACACGACTGAGATAGAAAGCAACACAATTGGAAGCTTGGCAGCTAAACGTCTAAAAAAAATTGACAAAGTAGCCTATATTAGATTTTCCTCAGTCTTCAGAAGATTTGTTGATCTGGATGATTTTGAGGAAGAGTTAAAAAAAATTAATCCGGTTAAATCGGCGAAATAATATGAAACTAACAGGACTCTCGGAAAAGGTTTTTTTAGATCGTTATTCATTAAAAAGTAAAGAAGGTAAGTCAATGGAAAAACGACCGGAAGAGATGTGGAGGAGAATAGCAAAAGCAGTTGCTGAGGTGGAAAAGAAAGGTAAAAAATCCGTCTCCGCTAAAGCTTCGGCGGACAAGTGGGAAAAAGATTTTTATTCAGTTTTAAAAGATTTTAAGTATGTTCCAGGAGGAAGGATCTTATCTGGAGCGGGGACGGGCTTTGCCGTTTCCTTCTATAACTGCTTTGTTATTCCATCACCACAAGACTCAAGAGGAGGAATTCTTAAAACTTTAGGGCAGATGGTCGAAATTATGGCTCGTGGCGGTGGTGTTGGTATCAATCTTTCTTCTCTTCGTCCTCGAGGGGCAAGAGTCAATAAGGTTAACGGTTTTTCATCTGGCCCCATCAACTGGGCCGAACTTTTCTCGGTTGCCACTAAAGACATTATTCAGCAAGGCGGTACCCGTCGTGGAGCCTTAATGCTTATGCTTTGGGATTGGCATCCTGATGTTGAAGAATTTATTACTGTTAAACAAGATTTAAATAAAATTAACGGAGCCAATCTTTCTCTTTGTATTTCTGATACTTTTATGGAGGCAGTTGAAAACGATAAAGATTGGCCATTAGTTTTTCCTGATATTAAAGATCCGGAATATGATCAAAAATGGACTGGAGATTTGGAAGTCTGGAAAAAAATGGGAAAGAAAGTTATTGTCCATAAAATTGTTAAAGCAAGAAAGATTTGGGATTTAGTCGCCACCGCAGCCTGGAAATCGGCCGAACCCGGAGTGGTTTTCATGGAAAGATATAATAAATTACACAACAACTATTATTGGAATAAGATTATCTGTGTTAATCCTTGTGTAACAGGTGATACATTGATTAATACTACCAATGGACTTCAATCAATGAAAGGGCTCTATGACAAAAAATTGCCATTTAGAGTTGTCATCAATGGAAAAGACTATCTATCAACAGCAGTTAAACTTACAGGAATAAAACCCGTTTATCACCTTAAAACAAAAGAAGGATACCAATTGGGACTAACAACCGATCATAAAGTTGTTACGACTCGAGGACCCGTAGAGGCAGAAAAACTTAGGCTGGGTGACAAAATTAAACTTTCAACCGGCGGTTATTTTGGCGTAAAAGGTTCCCTTGAAGAAGGACTGGTTTTAGGCTGGCTTGTTGGCGACGGCTCAATAAAAAAAGATGCCGCTACGTTATATTTTTATCATGAAGAAAAAAAGGAACTTGCTCCGCGTTTCGCTTTGATGGTAGAAAAAATGGTTGAAGGAGAACAGATAGCATCTCGATCATATCCAATTACAGCCCAATATATTGAAAGTGAAAATAAGGCCGTTATTGAATCAGTGCGATTATGGAGAATTGCAAATCGTTACGGATTAACTCATAAAAACAAATATCATATACCTTCGTCTGTGTTTGAAGGTTCTGAAGAATTTCAACGGGGATTTTTACAAGGATTATTTTCAAGTGATGGAACGGTACTGGGAACTTTAGAAAAAGGGGTAAGTGTTCGGTTAACTTCTGTTAGTAAAGCATTACTTCAAAAGGTTCAAATTCTTTTATTAAATTTTGGCATCGTTAGTAAAATTTATGAAAACCGTCGAAAGGCAATGAAACGATTGTTGCCCGATGGTAACGGCGGGAGTAAATTATATAATTGTCAAGCGTACCATGAACTTGTTATTTCTAAAGCAAGTCTTCTTAAATTTGCCGCGCTTATTGGTTTCTTACAAGTAAAAAAACAGGAAAAATTAAGATCTCTTCTCTCGCTTTATCATCGCGGGCCATATAAAGAATCATTCACTGTCACCTTTTCTAGCCTTGTTGAAGATGGGAAAGAAGAAGTATTTGATATTACGGTTGCAGATATTCATATGTTTAGCGCCAATGGACTTGCTATTCTCAATTGCGGCGAGGAAGGATTGCCGGCATGGGGAGTTTGTAATTTAGGATCAATCAATCTGTCAGCTTTAGTTAAGGGAAAAGATATTGATAAAAAAGGTAGATTTGATTTTAATGCTTTAAAAAGTATTGTCAGGACAGCCGTTCGTTTTCAGGACAATGTGGTTGACATGGATCCTTACGTTTTTGAGGGAATTCGCAAGACGCAGCTTGAAGGAGAACGCAGGATTGGGTTGGGGACAATGGGGTTGGGCGATGTTTTGATTAAATTACACCTTAGATATGGTTCGCCGGAATCTCTTGAATTTATTGACAAGGTTTATAAGATAATTAGGGACGAAGCTTACCGAGCCTCGTCGGATTTTGCCCGCGAAAAAGGCAGTTTTACCAAATATGATCAGAAACTTTATTTGGCAGGAAAATTTATAAGTCAATTGACCGACGATGTAAAGAGGCAGATAAAGAAAAATGGGATAAGAAATTCGGTTCTTTTAATGCAGGCGCCAACCGGGTCAACTTCACTCATGGCAGGGACAACTAGTGGTATTGAACCGGTCTATGAATTTGAATTTATCAGAAAGGATAGGATTGGAACTCATGTTGTCCGCCATGAACTTTACGATGCTTGGTATAAAAAACATGAAAAGGAAGTAAAAGAAGGTAAATTAAAAAAACCAGAATGGTTTGTTTCAGCTAATGAACTATCACCAGAAGATCACGTCAAAGTTCAGGGTGCGATTCAAAAGTATGTTGATGCTTCAATTTCAAAGACAGTCAATGCGCCAAAAACTCATACCGTTGATGACGTGAAAAAACTTTACAACATGGCTTATAAACTAGGTTGTAAGGGAATTGCTTATATGAGAGATGGTTCAAGACCGGGAGTCTTGGAGCGTAAGGAGTCCGCCTCCGCTAAAGCTTCGACGGAGGAACAAAAACTTCCTCAGTATACAATTAAGCCCCGACCAATGGTTGTTCATGGAGCTACCTACAGAATAAATACTCCGGTGGGAATGGCTTTTATTACTTTAAATACCAATGGTGGTAATCCTCCCGAGCCTTTAGAAGTCTTTATTAACGTTGGAAAAGCAGGGAGCGACGTTTATGCAATGGCTGAGGGATTGGGGAGAATGATTTCAGTTGCTCTACGTTTTTCTTCACATATCTCTGTTTTTAGCAGGGTCAATGAGATTATTACTCAGTTACGGGGAATAGGTGGGGCGAGAACGATGGGCTTTGGTAAAGATAGAATAAGAAGCCTACCTGATGCAGTTGCGAAAGTACTATCAATGCATTATGGATTGAATGGCGAAGCAAAAACTAACGGAGTTATTAAAGATGAAGCAAAGTTGCTGACAACAACCACTCAACCGTCACTGATTCAACCGCAAGCGGCCGTTGTTAGGTCAACGTCTTTTGACATTTGTCCTTCATGTGGCGAGGTATCTTTGGTTCATGAAGAAGGTTGTAAAAAGTGTTATGGGTGTGGATACAGTGAATGCTAATAACTCATAAATACTATGTCAATATATACCCGAACCGGGGATGAGGGAATGACCTCTCTTTATGGTGGAAAAAGAATTTCCAAAGCTGCTTGCCAGGTAGAGACCTATGGCTCAATAGATGAATTAACCTCCTATATTGGACTTGTGGTCATTAAATTAAAAAATAAAAATGACATTAATTTACTAGTAGCAATTCAAAAAAACCTGTATCAAATAATGGGATATTTATCAGGAGCAAAGATTGATCTATCTCCACTAGACAAAACAGTCACTCAGTTTGAAAAAAAAATAGACGGGTTAGAAAAAAACTTACCAAAACTGAATAAATTTATTTTACCCGGTGGGACGGAAATCTCTTCATTGTTTCAAATACTGAGAGTTCTTTGTCGAAAAGCTGAAAGAAGGAATATCGACTTCTTTAACAATCCTTCGACTTCGCTCAGGACAAGTCAAAAATTATTAATTATTAAATATCTTAATCGTTTATCAGATCTATTTTTTGATTTAGCCCGTATGTATGGAAAAGATAGCGAAGTTGTTTTATAATCACTTGACTAATATGAAAAAAATATTAAATCAAAGAATTATTTCTTATGCGGCTATTATTTTATTGGCTGTTGTGGCCCGACTGATTCCCCATGCACCTAACTTTGCCCCAATTGGAGGATTGGCACTTTTTTCCGGTGCTAATTATAAAAAAAGATTAGTGATAATGATTCCATTATTAGCAATGTTTCTTTCGGATGTTTTTTTAGGATTCCATAAAACCATACCTTATGTTTATGTTAGTTTTATAATCATCACTTTCATTGGGAGACTAATAAAAAATAATAAATGGCAGTCGTTATTAAAAGCCAGCTTGATTTCTTCAGCCTTATTTTTTTTAATTACTAATTTTGGAGTTTGGGTAACCGGAACAATGTATCAAAAAAATTTTGCTGGACTTATGCAATCTTATGCTTTTGGAATTCCATTTTTTCGTAATACCCTAATTTCCGATTTATTTTATAGTTTCTCTTTCTTTTATGGGTATAGATTTTTGTTGAGTTTTAGTCTTAAAAGTCTCCTCACCAAGCTACATATCTAATCTCAATAATCAACTGTCACAACAGTCTAGAAATATACTTTTGTAGGTTATAAGCGGTTGACAAAAACACTACAATTAATTAATTAATTGTAGTGTACTTAAATAAACAGTAAAACAAAGTGATTTAATTTTTTAAATGGAACCATATGATCTTCATGCAATTGAAATTATTAAGAACATTAAATATATAAATATTGCTTCGGTAACTTCAAAAGGCATGCCTTGGAATAGCCCTGTATATACCGCTTTTCCTCGCCGTATTTATAAATTTATTCCTGAAAAAATTTGGATTAATGATGTTAGCGATATTAAAGGCAATTTTATTGATATTAGAAAAGAGATTAATTTAAATATTGTAAAAATTTTTTATGAATAAGCTAACTTCGGATGTTATGATAGAACTTCATGTTCCAAATTTTGAAACTACTAAAAGATTCTGCGGTGGTTTGGGTTTTATTGTAGCTTGGGAAAAACAGCCAAAAAACCCAAATATAAAATATCTTGTAATGAAAAAAGGTACAAGTATTCTTAATTTTTATAGCGGAACAGATGAAGTATGAAATCATTCTTTTTTTAGAAAATTTCCAAAAACTAAACTAAGGGGTTATGCTATTAAAAAAATAGAATGAACATTCTTATGTTCTTATCCCAAAACCGGAAGGGGGAAATTTTCTTTCAGATATTTTTTATATAGTGCAATACTATCTCCATGATCAAAGGCCATTTCTTCTTTTGCAGGCAGTTTGTTTAAATCAAACCATTGCAGCTGACTGACTTCTTCATCAGAAGTTTTTATTTGTTTAACAGCATTAGCAATAAATATTATGTCAACATTTTGCCTATCTTCTTTGGGTCGATGAGGATTGTCATTAATGTGAAACAATTTTAAGTTATTTATTTCCCAACCGCTTTCTTCCATTACTTCCCGCTTAACAGCTTGAGTAAGATTTTCATCTCTATCAAAAAAACCACCGAGCAACCCCCATTTACCCGATTCCAATAATGGTTTTCCCTTAAACGCGCCTCTTTTGCCAAGTAGAACTTGATTGTCTCTTATGACTATCGCATTGACGGTCAAATGACGGAGCGAAGTACTATTCTTGTTTTCAAAAGTACAAGTAATCATAAGTATATTATAATCAAATTATGGCCAATAAAAACTATACTCCAGTTGATAAATTAATAAAAAAATATAAAGATGCGGACAAAGTCAGTTTTCCAAAAGAAGCTGAACCAATTGCTGCTGAAAAATTTGAGATAAAAGAAGTATCTGAGGATAACTTGGAAGAAGAAGTAAGGCCTTTTATCAGTCCGAGGTCTGAGACAATTGAGTTGCCGCCGGATTTGCAAAAACTAGGTTTGCAAACAGTGCCGTCAACTCAGTATGCCAGTTATAAAAATATCAAACTACCATTAAGCGATGAAAAAATTATTGTGGGGCAAA
>CAYIVY010000041.1:0-7993 GCA_964366945.1 uncultured Gammaproteobacteria bacterium | reverse complement strand
CACTCGAATTGCAAGGTGTTGATTAATCGTTGGCACATTGTGATCGGCGGTAGCAAAGGTTTTTTCCGGTCTAAAAACAGGGATTTTTTTCTTTTTTAAAACGGCAAAAGCCTGAGGGCTGGTCACTTCATGAATAAAATGGGCGTCAATATAAAGCACGGGAGGATAGTCTTTCTCCTGGACAATAATATGACTGTCCCAAATTTTTTCGAAAAGTGTTTTTGGTTTCATCATATATAAACCTATTTCATTAACTGCCTTAAATCAAGATCATTAATTTCTTTTTTTTCATCGGCTAAGGTTAAAAATTTTCTATAAATAACATTTAATGTTTCTTGTCCAATTTCATAAGAAAGATTTTTTAATCTGTATTTTAAGGCTGCTCGTCCACTTCTAGCTGTCAAAATAATAGAAGACTCTTCTAACCCAACATCTTTTGGATCGATAATTTCATAATTTTCCCGATTTTTCAGAACACCATGTTGGTGGATGCCAGATGAATGGGCAAAGGCATTGCGCCCGACGATGGCTTTATTGGCTTGAACGGGCATTCTCATCATCCTTGATACTAAGCGACTAACCGATGTAATTCTTTTGGCGTCAACATTCGTCGTCAAACCCAATTGACGATGGGTTTTTAGAATCATCACAATTTCTTCAAGGGCAGTATTACCGGCTCGCTCACCAATGCCGTTGACAGTAACCTCAACCTGACGGGCGCCATTGGTAATGGCGGCAATTGTATTGGCTGTTGCAAGGCCTAAATCATTGTGACAGTGAGCGGCAATAATGGCCCGGTCAATATTTTTTACATTTTCAAAAAGATATTTGATTTTTGCTCCAAAATCATTAGGTAGACAATAACCGGCCGTGTCTGGAATATTAACAACAGTTGCTCCAGCCGCAATGACCGCCTCAACCATTCGGACTAAAAAGACCGGATCAGCCCTTCCGGCATCTTCAGCAAAAAATTCTATGTCATCAACAAATTTTTTCGCATATTTAACTGAATCAATTGCTATTGCTAATATTTTTTCGCGGGTAGAGTTAAATTTATATTTAATATGAATATCTGAAGATCCAATTCCAGTATGGATCCGTTTTCTTTTGGCAGGTTGTAAAGCCTCAACGGCGGTATCAATATCTTCTTTTTTGGCTCGAGTCAGTGCACAGACAATAGAATCTTTTATCGTCTTTGAAATCTCAACAACTGATTTAAAATCTCCAGGTGAGGAAATGGGGAAACCAGCTTCAATAACGTCGACCCCCATTTTTTCCAGTTCGCGGGCAATCTCTACCTTTTCAATCGTATTTAATTGACAACCTGGAACTTGTTCGCCATCACGTAAAGTGGTATCAAAAACAAAAATTTTGTTATTCATGTTTTTAAATAATTTTTAATACAAAAAAATAACCCCGCTTTTGGCGGGGGTCTTTGTTTGGCTTTTATACCAAAAAATTACGCTCCGCCGCGTCGAACGCGGTTAAGGAGTAATCGAGAATTTAATATTAAATTTTTTTTCATAAGATAAGCAAATATGATAACAAATTTTTTTCTAATTAGCAAATGAAAAATTATTTTTATTACACCAATCGCCACACTTGTCCTTGAAACAGTAATCATCTTATGTTATATTATAGGGTTATATGGAAAATATACTTCTGCCCTCTTTAGTCGGTAGGTTTATTAAACATTTAGAATCGCAAGAAAAATCGTCTTTTACGGTAGTAGCCTATAAAAAAGACCTTGAACAGTTTGTTGGCTTTTTGACAACTCAAGAAATTACTGATATTCGCGAGGTAAAAAAAGATCATATTAATGGTTTTATCAATAAATTAATTACTGACAGCTACACAAAAAAGTCTGCCTCAAGAAAACTAAACTCGATTAGAACATTTTTTCGTTATCTAAAGAATGATGGTATTATTGAACAAAATCCCTCTCTTGATGTCTCTCATCCAAAATATATCCAATCGGCTCCCCGGATATTTTCAAAACTTGAATATCGAGCCTTAAGAGACTTTGCCAAGGAAGAAAAGCGAACCTACGCTTTAGTTGAAATTCTTCTGCAGACTGGTATGAAAATCTGGGAATTAGCTGGGTTGAAGGTTGATAATATTATGGATTCAACCATTCATATTAATCAGTATGGTAGGACACCCGCTCGGGATATTCCCTTAAACAAAGCAGTGAAAAAATCAATCTTAGAATATCTTAAAGACCGTCCTGATGAGGAAAAAAAAGACCATCTCTTTATTACCCGAACCGGCCACCCCTTGCTTATTAGAAACATCCGTCAGATTATTTCCCGCTGTTTTAGAGAGGTGGGAATTGAAAAAGCAACTGTTAATGATTTCCGAAACACTTTTATTGCTCATCAATTAAAAAATGGTGCTTCTGTTGAATATATAGCTAAATTAGTTGGCCACCGCCGACTCTCCTCAACCGAGCGCTTCTTGAACATTGTTAAGGAAGAGATCCAAAAAAAGGAAGGGTTGGGAGAACTATAAACTTATTAGGTCTCTCCATTTTTCTAATAGATAGAAAGGCAAAGAAAAAATTTTGTAATTTTTGTTGTTATATTTATAATATTCCATTCCATACTTATCCCAAGATACGCGGACAGGAATTACTTTATCTCCTCCCATATTAACCATACTAAAAAGAGATTTTAGATTTTTTGAATTTCCAGATTTTACCTCTAACCCTATGATTTTATCATTATATTGAAAGCAAAAATCAACCTCTGCACTTCCTTCATCTTTATTCCTCGACCAATATGCCAAATCAACACTTCTTCTAAGACCGTTTGCTATCAATGTCTGTCCTACAAACTGTTCCATCATTCTTCCTTTATATTCTCCTTTTAAAATATCCAGATTAATATTATTTGCAAAATTTACAATTCCAATATCCAACCAGATCATTTTTTTAGCTCTTTTAATTTTGTATGTTAAAGGTAAATTAATTGAATTTATTGACTGTACTTCTTTTAAAAGCATTACTTTTTGAAGTAACTTAATTGCCTCGTTAATTTCTCTACCTCGGTATCCAGCGTCTCCAAAATTTTCATATTTGTAAATATTCCCAGCAATTTTTGGACCGAAATCCATTATTAATTCCAAATATTTTCTGTCTGAAGTTGTTGCGTATTTATTAATATCCTCCTTATAAGAAGTCAGTAGCCTTTCATGAATTTCTTGTACTTTGGTAAAACTATTACTCTTAACAAAATTAAGAATTGCTTCTGGCATTCCTCCCACTAATAAATAATTATCCAGGTGTTTTTTGAGAAGTTCTTGTCCAATTTCAAGGTTGTTTATAAGTTTTTCTTCACCCATTGCTTCTAAATATTCAAAAAAGGTCATTGGATATAAGTACATATATTCCACTCGCCCCACAGGAACATTCCACTCGCCCGACATTTTTGCTTCAAGCAAAGATCCGGCAACAATTAAATGAAGGTTGGATTTTTCTTCTGCAAAAAAGCGTAACAATCTCATAATCTCCGGTAATTCTTGAATTTCATCAATAAAAAGCAGGGTTTTACCTTCCACTACATTTTTTTTGGTTATTATTTCTGCTCTTCTTATAAGATCATCAACATTTGTAACGTTTCTAAATAAATTATTTTGGTCTATTTTTTCAAAATTTATTTCTAAAAAAATATCAAAATTTTCACTTGCAAATTTTCTAATTACACTTGTCTTTCCCACCTGTCTGGCTCCACGTAAAATCAATGGTTTTCTTGATATGGAAGTCTTCCATTCTTTAAAATTTACTTCTATACTACGTCTAAACATAGTACCAGTTTACAACATTTTTTATGTTAGTCAAGTACCAATTTACAACAAACTGTAGCAAAAAACACAGCAAAATATTGACATATAAATTTCACTTCTCCCAATCTATCTCTGACGGCCGTTTCAAATAGGCAAAGATATTAACTGAAAGTAAACCGTAACAATTAATGAATTTTTACTCTAAACTTTCAAAAATCAGTTTGTGGTTAGGGTTATTTTCCTACTTGACATTCCCTGTGTACTTGTTTATTATTTGTGGATAAGTTATCCACATAAATAAATTATGTCTTTAGTATCCTCTTTTTGGGATGGATTTATAGAAAAACTGGGAAAAAATAAACAAGATAAGTCTATTACGTATCCCCTTTTAAAATATGCTAATCCAATCGAATTAACAGAAAATAAAATCATTGTTTCTGTTGATAGTTCAGGAACTAAGGATTTTTTAGAAAAAAGAGCTGCTAAAATCGAAGCCGCTCTTTTTGATCATTATCAAAAAAAAATTGAGATTGAGTTTGTTATTAACTCTCCCTCTAAAAAAAAAGTCAACTCTCCCCTTTTCTCTTTTGAACCCTCCATTGAGGATATTTTTACCAAGTCCGGACTAAATCATAAATATAATTTTGACAACTTTGCTGTATCGTCAACTAATCAGGTTGCCTATGCCGCCTCTCAGGCAGTGGTTAAGAATCCCGGCAGCGCTTATAATCCTTTGTTTTTATACGGTGGAGTAGGCGTTGGAAAAACTCACCTAGCCCAATCAGTCGCAAAAAAAATCCTTGAGGCCGATAAAGATAAAAAAATATATTTCTGTCCAGGAGATAACTTTACTAATGAATTAATTGAGTCAATTAGAGAAAAATCCACCTCTCGTTTTCGCCGAAAATATCGTTATCTAAGCCTTCTTATTGTTGATGATATTCAATTTATTGCGGGAAAAAATGCTGTTCAAGAAGAATTTTTTCATACCTTCAATTCAATTGCTTCTGCGGGTGGGCAGATTATCTTAACATCGGACCGTCCTCCAGCGGCGATTAAAAATTTAGAAGACAGGCTTCTTTCTAGATTTTTAGGTGGTTTAACCGTAGACATTCAGGATCCTGATTTTGAACTAAGATCTGCCATCTTACTAATTAAAGCTAAAGAAAAAAGCATTGATATTGATATTGAGGCGGCCAAGATCATCGCTGAAAGAGTAACCGACTGCCGAGGTCTCGAGGGGGCACTTCTTTCTATCTACGCCAAGGTATTAGGAGTAAAAGATAGGGTTGACTTGGAGGCGGTTGAAATGTTTTTTTCTCAAGACAGTAATGAAAATAAAAAAAGAGTTAATCCATCCGAAGTGATTAGAACGGTCTGTTCATTTTATAATATCAAACAATCACACCTTAAAAACCCTTCTCGAGCTGCGTCAATTGCTTTTTATCGACAGATTACCATGTATCTTCTTGAAAAAGAATTGGGGCTAACCCTAAGAGAAGTGGCCGAAACTTTAAACAGAAAAGACCATACTACCGCCCTCCATGCCAAACAAAAAATTAGCAATCTTATCTTGAGAGACCCGAATTTAAAAAAGGAGATTGACACAATAACCCAATCTCTATTTCAACCAACATAGTCCCCACCATCTATCCACTGATTTTTTTCTTAATTATTTTGTCTTGAAAATCTATCTTAATTTTTATACACTTATACACACACTCTATTACTACTATAAATATAATAAAAACAATTAAATGAAGATTCTTTTACAAAAAAGTGGTTTGTTAGAAAAACTGGAATTAGCGTCACGATTTACCTCCTCAAGATTAGCGTCATCCACATCTCTTCAAGGTGTTTGTCTTAAGGGAGAAAGTAATATTATTCATTTTTACTCAACCGACCTAAACTATTACTATCACTCATTTTTAAAAATTGAAAACAATAATAAATTTAAAATAATAATAGAACCAAAAAAAATTATTGAGTTTTTATCTCTCCTTCCAGAAATTAGGATAGAGATAGAAATAAAAGAAAAAGCCATAGTTATTAGTCAAGGAAAAATAAAAGGTCAGTTCCCTCTTTTTTCCGATCAAGAATTTCCCTTTCCGCCTGAAAAAACAGGAGAAAAGCAGAAAATAAAAACATCATTTTTTCGGGATAGCCTACCCTTTCTTCTTTTTGCCGCTTCAACCGATGAAACTAGGCCGGTATTAACAGGAATAAATTTTGTTACCAACGACGACGAGCTTCAATTAGTAACCACTGATGGTTTTAGACTATCTCTTCTAACATTAAAAAAAGACCTTCCCTTCTCTTCGATGATTATCCCTGCTGGTTTTTTGGCTAATACACAGAGATTTATTGATAAAGAGACTGAGATAGAGTTTAGCTATCTAAACAGCGAAAAGCTTTTGGCATTTTTTATCGGTGATAATGGTGTCTATGTTCGAATGATAGAGGGAGAGTATCCACCTTTTGAAAAAGTTATTCCGGTTGAAAAAAAAACCACCGTATTAATAGATGCCGACGAATTCTTAAGAAGTGTGAGGTTGGTTTCGGTTTTTACGAAAGAGTTTTCTAATATTATTATCATGGAGGTGGAAAAAGATTCGGTAAAATTTGTTCCCAAAGTCGGACAGGGTGAAGAGGACGTTGTCTACCAAGAGGCCAAAATCGAAGGAGAAACTCAGAAAATCGCCTTTAATTATAAGTATTTAATTGATTTTTTAAACTGTGCTACTAAGAAAAAAATAATTATTGAGCTATTAAGGTCAGATGCGCCAGTGGTTTTTAAAATAGAAGGAGTTAATAATTTTTTTCACATTATTATGCCTGTTAGAATACAGGAGTAAGTCGTATGTTATTTAAAAAAATATGGAATCATTCATTTTAGACACAAACCTTTTTTTTAACATTGGAGCAGGGCTGGAGATGGGGAAAACAACTGAGGAAATTGTGGTGAGATTAACAGGGACTATTAAAAAATTAAAAAAAAATAAACAAGCTAGTTTTTATATGCCGCCCCGGATAGTTGATGAATTTTTGAGCTTTTTCGAAGACAAAAACCAGGAGTTTATAAAATTATTTTTATCAAGTGTAGATATTAAATCTCCCAACTCTTCAGTTGTAAATTTTTCCAGCCAAATTTTTTACCGTTTAGTTGAGGATATTCGCAATCGTAGTTATCGAGGCCTTACAATTGCCGAGGAAGAAATTGTCAAGGCCGGAGAGGCGATGACTGGTCAAAAGGCCGAGTCAAAAAAAGAATTTCAAATTACAATTGGTAAGTTTATAAAAGGTTTCCGTGACCGCTACCGTAATGCCACCCGAACAGGATTTTTAGATAGTGTTGCTGACCTGGATCTGATTGTTTTGTCTAAAGAAGTAGACGGTTTTTTGGTAACTAGCGACGAGGGAGTTTTGTCTTGGGGGAGAGTTTTTGGAATTAAAGAGATGCCCTCTTCAGTCTTTCAGAAACGACTCGAAGACCTTCTTCAATAGAGGTCTCTTCTTCGGGAATAAGTTGGGAAACCCAGTCAAGCATTTTGTCAGCGATTGTTTTTTGGGGAGTTTCTTGAAAAAGAAGATGGGTTGATAAAATCGTAATTAGTTTTTTTTTCATTTCTTCGGTTGGAACGACTAAGTAGAGATGATAAAAATAAGGTGATTGGGAAACGATTGTTAGGGTAAAAAACCCAAACCTCTTTCCAAAATAAAAATGAGAAAGTGCTTCCCATCGTAAAGTAATCCCAGCGGCATCAACCCCAAAAGTGGTAATTTTATTTTCTACATCAGGTGGTGGTGTAATTGTTAAAACATAAAAAATAAAGACGAGTGCCCAGATAGGGATTAAAAGAATCCTGTCACCAAAAAAAAACATTATTAAAGACAGAAGAAGGGCGATACTTAAATAAAACCTAATAATCAAGGCAGAACGTTTTTTATATGGCCTTAAGGGTGCTTTCCAGGAAAACATTATTTGGGGATTCTCATTCATATATATAGAGTACTAATAAAGTTGAAATCTGTCAATTATGTGTTATAATATATACTATATGGATAGTCTTAATAAGATAATATCTTTTGTTTTAGGTTTGGTGGTTGTTTTAGTTTTTATTGCCGTTATAAGCGGAAAACTTAATTTAAAAAATAAAACAACTTCGACCTCAACCTCAATATTAACGCCAACCCCAACCCCAACTAAAAA
>CAYIVY010000040.1:3670-8019 GCA_964366945.1 uncultured Gammaproteobacteria bacterium | reverse complement strand
AGCGACCCACTTGGTAAATGGTTATATATTTCAGAATATGAATGGTCAACAAAAAGAAATAAAGATGACCCTTTTAATAAGTCATATTTTTTAAATACAGAAACAAACCAAATTTTAGACATGAGCGATGAAGAAATTAGCATGTTAGTGTGGTCGCCGACGGGTGAATATATTGCTCACAGTAACCCCGGCTGGATGACCGAACCGACTTTTCAAGAATTTCCTGCAAAGATATTTAATTTAAAATCAAAACAATCATTTAATGTAACGGACATTGTTCGATCAGCTTTACAGAAGAAGGGTGTTGATTTAGATGATAAGGTTCTGGTCGTAGTAATAAAAGATTTTTTGGATGGGGATGATAAAGTCTTGGTTAAAATAACTTTAGAATCTCGTGGTAATATTTATATTCCACGACAGATTAATGGAATTTTGGACATAGGTAGTGATGAACTAAAAGTCCTCCAAGACTATCCTGAAGAATCTTACCAAACTCACAAAGGTGGCAGAATTGAGCCGTATAGAATAATCTGGTAAAATAATTAAAATATTTTGTAAGCTTTATTGAAAGTCTCAAAACCGACTTCTTTTTTTCCTTCAAGTTGAACTTTTTTTATAACTAATTGATTATTAATTAAATCCATATCAATAATTTTAAGACGTTTAGCCTCATCCAACCTACGAGGTTGTATAGGCTTGATTAGGGTCCAGAGACCGGGCCAAGGGTATGAGCCTCGGAAACGATTATAAAGAATTTCCGAGGAATTACTAATTTCTAATTTCAAATTTCTAAGCTCAATGAAGCCGTCTTGTTTGGTAAGTTTCTTGGTGTAGGTTGCAAGAGAATGATTTTGGGGTTTTAATTTGAGATCCTTCGACTCGTCACTTCGTTCCTCGCTCAGGATGACATTGCCTATTATTTTTTTAAACATTGTGTAAGCAAGATCAGTCAGTTTTTTTTCCATATCCGGCCGTTTATCAGTTTTTTCTATTGTTAAACTTTGTTGAGCAATAATTGGTCCATGATCAATCTCCTCATCCATTTTTATTATGGTTACTCCAGTTGTTGTCTCTCCATTAATAAGAGGTGTGGCGATTGGCGAGGGACCGCGGTATTTTGGAAGGAGAGACGGATGAATGTTCCAAAATCCATACTTCGGTAAGCTCAGTATTTCTTTTGGAATAAGATCTCCGTAAGCGTAAACTAACGCCAGATCAGTATTTTTCAGCTCGATACCATTAGAAGGTATCTTCGCTTTTTCAGCAATCTTTTTAACAGGATTAGCTGTTACTACTTGCTTTCTCCCAATCGGTTGGTCTGGTTGAGTAACGACTAATTTTACCTTGACAGGAAGACTTTTATCTAATAAAATTTTTTCTAAAAAATCAGCGGCAAAGTCCGGTGAGCCAAAAAAAGCAATTGTAAGTTTTTTCATTAAATAAGTATATAATGTATTTTAAGTTTTCAAATGAGAGAAGAAGTAAAAAAACTACCTCAAAAACAAATAGTTGAGTTAGGAATTGGCGGCAATCATCCTTGGCCAAGGCTTAAATTTGGTCTGTCGACGGCATCTTTAACTAAAAATACAGAAGTCCTTCTTTTTTTTGGAACAATTTTTGGTCAATCAGGGTCAGATGTGAGGATTGCAAGAAAAAATCTTCAGCAGGCGAGCGAAGATCCAGAAGGTAAGCCTAAAGAGATAATGCAATATAAAACATTTAAGTTCTTTGAGGCAACATCAAACCAACTATTTTCTGTTTTTAGAAGGTCATCAGCAAATGAAGAAGTAGATAGATTCATTGAATCAAATTCTGATCATGGTTATTCTCATCAAAGACGACTTGAAAAATTACTCAAAGAATTTTTTAAAAACGAACCATCTCATAGGAGAAATTCTCATTTACTTTTTTTCCTTTTATCTCAATTAATCTCAATTAGATTTCATGATCTTCTCGAACTGTTTCCCGACGGGAAAAAATTTCATACAGAAGGTGGAGCACTATTAACCTTGGGTTTTTTAAACCTATATAGAGAAAATTTTAATCAAATCGTTGAAAGCATGGATGTTGGCCGTCCCGACGATCAGAGTTGGTCTAAAATAATGGTCTCAACCTTTATTACTTGTCTTTATCACTCCAAACCTAAGCTATTGGAAACGATTGAAGAAAAAATCAGAAACAAAAACAAGATAAGTATTGAGGATCTATTAACAGAGCAAGCACATTTTGGCAATGTCTTAAATTATTTCAGAGCTAAACATAACAATAAGCAAAATTTTATTAGCTTGATGACAAATGGATTGACTTATATTAAAAAAAATAAAGACCATCCTACCTTTACTCTTGAGGAAGCTAGGGATTTGATCAAATCAGCTCAGGTTTTTGGAGCGATTGATAAGTTAGATAGTGTTTTACCAGCGGAACTATCTACGGCAAGAACTTTTGTCACCATGAAAGACAGTCCACGGCCTTTTTTTGCCAGGATAGAAGATATTATTTTTGATGATGATCACAATATTAAAAAAGACATTATGGATTCTCACCTCTGTCAAACGGCGATTAATAAAATTAGAAACAACCAGCCATTAGACGATCAAGACGAATATTATTTAAGACTAGCTTTAGCGGAAAGTCATTTTTCCCCTGACGATTTTAGCCGGCTTTTATTTGAGACTCAACGAGTTGATTTCCATGATCTGCCAGACTGGCTGATGTCTGGGTTCAGATACGCTCTTGAAGAAAAAGGAAACTTCTTGCTTGTAATTATTCCAGAATTATTGACTTCAGGAAATTTTCAAAAATTTGAACTAATTTATCATCAAGCAGAAGCTGGGTTATTGGCAGAATTTTTATCAAAATATGGCGCTCCGGAATCCAATCTGAGAGAGATTACTACATATTTTTTGCGATTACAAAGCCATAGTGACAGAGACGATTATATTAATAATGAAATTGTTGGTGTATTGGACGCAAGAGGAATTGACTCCTCGGGAATAAAACCTAGTATCACAGCGTTAAGATCTGAACTATTACAGTTAAAAAAAATATTAATAATCAAAATAAATCAATTAAAAGCAGCAGGCTTAGTCGGTCCGAGTACAGAACAACGGGCAAAATCGTTACTCAATCTTGCTATTGTCAATAGACGTTTACCCGATATTGGCACGACGTTGTTTACAGAATCTTATAGATCATATTTTCCAATTACTGCCTCTATATAATTTTTGATCAATTACTTTTTTAGTTTAAATAATATCGCCGATTTGGAACTATCTTCCATAATCTCTAGACCGGCAGGATATGTAAATTTCAGCCCCCATTTTTTGCTTTTATATTCCGTATATTTTATTGGTGTTGGAGTAGGAGGTACGGGGGTTGGAGTAACACTTAATAGATAGTCAACGACTTTGTTATTCTTTTCCACCTTTTGACCGTAGCGGACGCCAAGAATAAAGATCAAAATAAAAAGCATAACAAAAAGCAAGACATAAGATTTCATTTTCATATAAAATTATAACAAATATGAATATTGTAATGAGCGAAAGTGTGCGAGTAGAACAACTACAGCAAGCAGAACAACCGCCACTTCTTACCTCAATAGAACGGCGGATAATGTTTGATTGGTCAGAAAAAAGAAGAAAGGGTATTATAAGCAGTAGTCAAAAATTATTAGAAGGATTTCTTAAAGAAAAAATACCCTCTGAAGATCAACATAAAATCATAGGTCTATGGGAAAATATCATCGGAGCGTTTCAAACCCCTCTTGATTCCAGTAAGACACTCCTTGTTAATAATCAACAGATTGCTCATTTTGAACCTAACGAACTTCCAACCCACTCAGAGTATCATATTGCTAAAGTCGTGACCTTGACTACCCAGCTTTATGACAAAGTAGTTCCTAAGGAATTACAGACATCTGAAAACGCCCTAGCTCTTTCAATAAGTGCCATTGTTCATGATCTTGGATCATTGCAAAAAGTAGGAGAGCCAGGACCGCAAGAGAAATTTTATAAATATCATGAGCTGCGAGCTTTAGAACTGGTTGATCCAATCGTTGAGGCACTTCAATTGACAGATTATGCTGATCCAACCAAAAAACAAGCATTAAAAAATAAAATAAAGGTATTAATTGCTTCAACTATGCCGGCTTGGAATTTAGACTTTGGTTACGGTCGTAGAATTACAACTTTTATAAAACCAGGAGAAAAGACTGTTTCCGAAGATGAGTTCATGAAAGATCTAAATTTTTCAGATGGTACGGAGTCAGAATTAAAAGTCATTGGAGAAGATCTTTTTCAAGTGTTTCGGTCACTTTCAGAACCTGGCTCTTCAATTAATCAAGATGAAAT
>CAYIVY010000040.1:635-3660 GCA_964366945.1 uncultured Gammaproteobacteria bacterium | reverse complement strand
TTTCACAAATTATGGGAGCCACCGATCATGGTGCCTATATGCTTGAGCCCTGCCGGATTGGCGAGGTCATCGGCCTTTGGCAGGAACTTAACCGAACGTGGACTGGTCCCGATGGCAAGTTGACTCATCGACCGTATCCTCCAAACATTAATAATTATTTGCAGTATCTTACCTCGCAATTTGCTCAGACTCAGTGGGCAACTTATGGAGAGACTTTGGAAGGTATTGTAAACAATCCATTTGTTGAAGGTGGGAATATTCCAATATCAGAGATGAAAATATACTCAGAGAGAATTGCACAACTACTTTCGGAAAGATCTAATTTTGATAGCCTTCTTCGTTTTGAAGGGGCATTTTCACCGATTCAACTGATTACTCTTGCTGAAGAAATGGGACTAGGAAATCAATCAGATGTTATCAATGCTATCGAGGAATTTTCAAAATCTTTTGCCCATCCTCTTACACGGGCTCACAGCTTTAATGCCCTGGCAACACCGGTGCTTCGTTCAATGTATAAAAACATTCCTGTTGAAAAAAGATCGATATTTTTACAAAAAGCAATGACAACCATACTGGGAGAAGTCAGCCATGAATTGACGAATGAAGGCAAGCTTAATCTCCACATTGCACCGATAGCCTATACAGGAGAGACCGGTGAATTAATTGATCAGTTTCTTGAGAATTTTACAACAGCTTATCACAACATTAACGATAAAGACCGTCAACGCATCAAAACTGTCTATTTGACAGTTAGAGAAGATAAAAAAGATAATGTCGAATTATTTAGAGAGATCGTAAAGAAACACAATGCAGATGATAAAAAGAAACTCCGACTGGCAATCAGTATTGCCGGGATACCTTCAGGCATGTCAATTGCCAATCTAATTGATGAGGAAAAAGACGAAACATATCCTCTGCTTATCCATTTTGGTCTTGAAAAATTAGAGGGAGGTATGAGTGCAAGGCTTGAACAACTCATGGCAAAACTCTCTCAGCCCGAGAATGAATCATTATTTAAAAGAGTAAGAATTCACTTGGATGATAAGTTTAGAGAGTTTCTGGATTTTTATAACAGTCATCCAGAATATCAACCTAATTTGGTAAAACTACGTAAATCAATTGCCCCACTAGATTATTTGATGGTCAAGGGCGATGAAGGATTTGCAACCATGGAGGAATTCTACAAAATCTTCGAGGAGTTAGAAATTGCGAGTAATAACCGTTCTATGCTCGGCGATATTAGCATTGCCGGCCAAAGATTTGCAATAAATTTGCTACTTTCTTGACGGTTTCGAAAGAGACTTGAGTAGTTTTAGAGTTGCAACTATCGATGGATTAGTAGTTTTTTGAAGTGCGACCTTATTTTTAAACTTTTTTTGGAGCGGAGTAAGAAACTCATCCGCCCAAGAAGGAGTTAAGACCGCAACATCAGAAAAATCGACGAATACCCTTTCGTCTTTTGGAATTTCATTTAAAATAGGCTGAAATGCCAGCCATGCTTCTTTACCTGCAGGGCGAGAAACTAAAATAGAGCCAAATTTTCCAAGTTGTATCTTCATATGTATTTTTCGAAATCTATCAGAGCAAAACAACCTTGAATAGAGTTTTTAGCATGTGTAATGAGCACATCCTTATCTCCTTGTTTCAGAGACAAAAATGCATTGCCCGTTTGAAACTTTAAAGCAAGAGGATTGCTTATGATGACTTCTCGAACAAACTTTAAACCGTTACCCCTTGCCTCGGGTTGACGACCGGAGACAGCCTCGGTAAAAGCCATTTTGAGAGCTTCTGAGGAGTTTTTTAGTTTTGGCCGAACTCTTCTCAATGTAGTCCAGATTCCTTGACCTCGATCTGCCACGACAACTTTTCTACTTTGCAAACTATAGGCAAAATACACGCCCATCACATCTGGCCAATTCCCTAAGTTATGGTCAAAAGAATTATTACCAATTTCACCGCAAACGGCTGTTATCAACGAAGTTATTGCTATGGGAAATTGACGGCTCAAATTTGACTGGAGACTTTCAAGACGACCTTGAAATACATCGCGTGTCTGACAATATCCCCTAGCATCCGGGACATTCGCGTTGGGTGACTCAGCCCATCGCTTTACCAAAGTGACCTCATCCTGTAAAAAGAGCTCAACATCAGAGTACCGAAAATAGCGATGCCCACGCGGACTAACTCGTACTGAGAGTAAGCGTCCGGCATTGTCCCATCTCCTCAGTGTATCAATTGATACACCAAGAATTGAGGCGGTTTTTCCTATTGATAAGAGTTTTGTATCCATACGATTATTTCAAATCTATGCAAATTTTATCAAATCTATGCAAATCTGTCAATTGCATTTCTGACTTGACAAAATAAAGAAGCACTGTATACTAGAGTCAGATCCTCCTAATTGAAGGGGATGAATTGAAATCTTTTTCTCTACGCAATTCAAATCAAGGGAACCAGATACCACTTGGTGCCTGGAAGATGATTTCCTTGCTGAATTTTTCAGCTGGGGGCGTCTAACCCGCTCTGCTTTAAGGGAAAAAGACCAAAGCACCCTTTTTATGGAGGATCTCTGGTTCCTCAAAGTATAAATAATCACTTACAGAGTACAGAACAAACTTATTTAGTCTATGGCAGTATTAAAAAAAATTTTGCAGGATAAACCCTCAGAAAAACCAATCATTGATCCGCCACTTGATATCTCAAAATTGATTGCTGGAGTTGAATCAAAGCCTATTATGGCCGTTGAAGATAAACCTATTGTAGCTGTTAAGCCTAGTCTTCCGGCTCAGAGGTACGATGTGCCAGTCGAAGAAAGATTAAAAGAAGATTTAAAGATTAGTTATTTGGCCCGCGGCATCCTAGATATCACTTTCGGCGGTTATGGTTTTTTGCGTCAGAACTATGTCTTAAGTCCAGACCATGATATCTATGTCTCCACCTCTCAAATCCGTCGTTTTTGGTTGAGACGAGGAGACGAAGTCGAAGGCCTAGCTCGTCCACCAAAAGCCGGTGAAAGATTCCATTC
>CAYIVY010000040.1:0-625 GCA_964366945.1 uncultured Gammaproteobacteria bacterium | reverse complement strand
CTTATTAAAAAAATTAATGGCATTGAGATGACGGAAGAGCAAAGTGCTAAACGAAAAGATTTTGATAAATTAACTTCGCTTCATCCAAATAAACAGATAAAATTAGAGACAACCAAAGATGTTTTATCAACTAGGATCATTGATTTGATTTCACCGGTTGGTTTTGGACAGAGAGCCCTCATAGTCTCCCAACCAAAAGCCGGGAAAACCACTTTCTTAAAAGAGATTGCTGAGGCGATTGGGACAAACTATCCAAAAGCCTATTTAATGGCAATTTTAATCGGCGAGAGGCCGGAGGAAGTGACAGAAATTAAAAGGTTTATCAAAGGTGAAGTAGCCGCTTCAAATTTTGATGAGTCACCACGCCAACAGATTAAGGTAGCCAACTTGGCTCTTGATCGAGCGCGAAGATTGGTAGAAGTTGGTCAGGATGTCATTATTCTTTTAGATTCGGTGACCAGATTGGCCCGAGCATTAAATCTTTCTGTTACCAATTCAGGTAGAAGTTTGTCCGGTGGATTTGATCCATCGGCATTATATCCAGCCAAAAAATTCTTAGGAGCTGCCCGCAACTGTGAAGAAGGTGGCAGTTTAACAATTGTTGGTACGGCTTTAATCGGAACAG
>CAYIVY010000039.1:0-8204 GCA_964366945.1 uncultured Gammaproteobacteria bacterium | reverse complement strand
TGCCAAGCGAATACTGAAAAAGTTGATTGCCAAGCCCGCCAATAAGTTTAACTATTATCATTTTTTATTTTTTAAACCAAAAGCAACCACATCCATAATTTTGTTCGTCGGCTTGTTTTTGCGTGGCGTTAGTTATAATCCCAATCTCTTGAGCATTGTCTGGAATTAAAGAAAACTCCACAAGTTTTAGTTGTTTGAAATAATCAACAATTTGAGCATAAGAATAAATTCTATGAGCGTTAAACTGTATTTTTGGTTTTCCGATTGGCACCACGAACAACAAATTACCACTAATAGCCAAAACTCTTTTTAGCTCCGAAATGGCTTTTAAGTCAGCGTCAGGATAAATTGGATCGCCATATCTTCCAAGCCCTATATGCTCAATAGTGTGCATGCAAGACAATGAGTTAATACTCTCATTACTGAAAGGTAGATTTAATAAATCAGCCTTTTTTGAGTTAAGATTGCTTAACTTTAGTTTGGCAGGCCTATAATCATAAAAATCAATAGGTATAAAAGCGGAAACTATACTGCAAAAACTTAAACTTGATGAAATATCAGTATGTTTTTCCGGTTTTATTTGCGATAATATTCTTGCAGCCCAAGCCGGATGATATATATAATGCGTATCAAAATTTGTGAAAGATGTTTTATCAAAGAGTTGAGGGCGGCGGTTTTTCCACAATATTGAGAATCGGTTATCTTTTTTTGATAGTTTTTTAAAAGTGAAAAAATCTTTAATAAACAATAAATAATAATTTAATCTTTTGAGTGGATTATACAAAAAGCCCATGATTATTTTTTTTAATATATTATTTCTCATTTTTTGTTTCTTAGAAGATGTTTTATTTTTTTGACCACTTTATCTATAAAGCCGATATGTCTTTTTTGTTCAAGACAAGTTGTTCTAAGACCATTGACTCCAATGGTTGAATTTTTTAACTTTATCGGCCGTTTTTCAAGATTATCAAACCAAGAATATCTATGTTCTTTACTCATTATATGTTATCCGTATAATATCATCCTCATTTTTAAAACTTAAATTCGGATTTATTTTTTTAACGAATGATTCTAATTCAGCGATCGTTGGGTAATCATCTTTTCCCACAAAGCATCTGGCATCATCTATCAGTATGATATTTTTTTTTATTTTATGATTTAAGATTAGTTTCAATTCTTTTAGAATAGGTGTATTCAGATCGCCTTTTGCTGTAATTCCAGCTGAATAGTGTCCATCAAGCCAGAAAAGTGCCGGCTTATCAATTTTAGACAGAATAATCGGTAGGACTTTTGAGCTGTCACCACGAAGTATATTAATATGGGGATACGGCATAAACTTATTTCGCGCTTTTTCAAATAATGCTCCATCAAGTTCTATTGAGTATATATCATCAAACAGGTTGCGGACTGATAGTATTGTGCTTCCTAAGTATGTGCCCGTTTCAATAAAAATATCCAAAGAAAATTTTTTTGCATATTTTTTTATTATTCTTTGTTTAATGAAATGCGGGGGAGGGGATGGTTTTCTCGTTACTCGCCATTTTATTTCATTTATTGTTTTTATTAAGCCGTTTGTAATTAAGGCGGGCATATTTTTTTTAATTATCTTGGCAAAACCCTTGACCATAAACTCCATCGGCTTTGGCGTGATGTTTAAAAGTTTTTGAAAGACAAGTCTTTTAAAACTTCCGCCAAATATATCACGATTAGTAAAAAAATCAGCCAATCTATGCCGTATTATTATTTTGGGGTGAATTAAGGTGAAAACCATCTGTTTGGCGGGCAAGTTAGAAAAGCGAAGGGGTTCCTTTGTATGCGTGGCATCGTCACTCGTTCCAATATTTGTAACAAGATTTATATTCGGCAGAATGGCTAATCCGTTTTGCTTTCGCACCGATAGATACCATTGCTTGTCCCAGCTACTCTTTTTTTGTTCGGGTGATACGCAATTAAAATCAAAAAATTTCCAGGCGCGGCGCCATGTCGCCCATCCCCAACAAGGGTGGGTGTATTCAGAAAAATAATAAGATGACCAACCGCGCTTTTTGCCATATTGAAAATTGTCCCCGCTGATATGCATTATTTTTTTATTGTCCCTGTAGTGCTTCAAAAGCTCCTGGCAAAAATAAAAAAAAGATTGGTCCGGAGCACAATCGTCCTCTAAAATTATTCCCTCCTCCACATTATCAAAAAACCAATTCATGGCGGTCGATTCTCCGTAGCCACAACCTAGATTTTCTTTCTGAAATAAGGTCCTTACCTCGCAAGGCCAGTCAATTTTTTTTACAATTTCTCTTGCTTGCGCGCATTTTTCATAATCTTCCGGCGCATCTTTTCTTGGCCCGTCAGCGGCAATAAACAGTTTTTGAGGCCGTATTTTTTTTATTTCCGCAAAGACAATATTGGTCGTATCTGGACGATTAAAAATAATGAATAAGATCGGCGTGTTAAAGGTTACTTTTTCCATAAGTTATTTTATTTATTGTTTTTTTGGTTGAGATTACTGGATGGTAAAAGAATATTGTAATCTGTCAATTCAGGATAAGGAAGTTTTATGTTTGAGCAGATCATAGAAGTGGGAAGACCATTTTCCTCATTGATGCGGTAATAGAAGAAAATATTATCCCAAGCAATTTTTTTCTCTGAATGAAGTTTTTTAATATCATCAAGAAAGGGATGGTTTTTCATACTTTCATAAAGAATAACATATTTTTTGGCCATTTTAAATAAATTTTCTAAGGCCACTAAATGAGCATCACCAGTGTGAATATGCATAATCACGGCTTGGGTAAAGGCCACATCGCAGATCTCAAAAGGGAGTTTTGTCCAAGAGGCAGTGGCATCAGCTTGTTTGGCTTTATCGGCTATCTGGGGGTAAATCTTTTTAAGGCCCTTAATTTGTTGGCTGGAAAGGTCAACGCCATAAATTCTGGCTTGGGGCAACAACGCTTGAAGGTTGTGTAGGTGCATACCTGTTCCGCAACCCATTTCAAATACGGATTGCGGATTTAACTGCAATATAGTTTCGTATAAAAGACGATGGCTTGGGTGTAGGGGTTTTATTTTTTCATTATTTTTTATAAGTTGTAAATTGTGGAATTGATAATCCCTAGATTTCAAACTCAAAGTATAAAGTTTTCTCCCTTCCATCAATTCTCCTTTGTAATGCAGATTATAAAGCGTCCAGTTGAACATATCTTTCTTTAACTTTCCATCGTCTTTGATAAAACCCAATTTTAGGATTGTCTTATGAAAAGATTTCAAGACATGGTAACCGAAAATATAAATATTGGGATAATTGTCCTTGGGGTGGGCGATAAATTTTATTATTTTTTTTAACATGTTATATTATTTGTTTTAATTTCAAGATGTCAATTATTTGTTCGCAAAAACTATTTGGCAGAAATTTGGCATATTTTTCGCTCTGCATATAGTATTTACCGGCAGTGATATATTTTCCGTATTCTTTTTCTGTCATTTGCTTTAGATACTTAGCTAAATCTGCGTTATTTTTGAATTGTCTGCGGTCAATAAATGCATCAATATCTACATATTGGCCTATATTTGGAGCGCCCCAATATATTGGGACTATTCCAGCTCGCAATGAGTCAAATATTTTTTCTGTAACCCATCCTTTAGCGTCAGAGATGTTTTCATAGCAAATATTAAATTTATATTGCGATAATATGTCGATTTTATTTTTTGCGTGTCCTCGAAAAGTAGAATATTTTTTTACTAAAAAAGGGAACATTGTTTGCAATCTAGTGACCGGTCGGTTCCATCGCAAACCATATAAGTCAAAATCTGCTGGGTAATTATCATTAAAATATGAGATAGACCTTCTTCTGGCCGAATACAGCTCGTTTTTATAGGAAGAATATTTGTTGAACGATATATTTGTTAAAAGTTTTTTTTGATTGAACGGGATTGCCATTGTGGCCTGTGTATGTTTTGGAATTGGCAAATAAAATTTGAAAAATTTTTTATTATCCACCAAATCGTCGTTCCATGTAAAAATTACGGAAAATTTATCATGCAATCGTTTTGTGTAATTATAAGGTTTTACAGAATTGCCTTCCCATAAAAATAAAACCATTTTATCTTTTGATCTATATTCGGAGCATTCTTTATAAAGATCCCTTTTTGTCTCAGCCTTCTTTTTTAGCAAGCTTTTTATTAAAGAAAGAATGCTGGTTATGGGGTGTTTAATTTCATTGCCCAAACTGTCGCCATCAACAAAAAATACTAAAGCGCAATTTTTAAGGTCGTTTTGGTCAGCTGTTTTCAAATTATATCCAAGTTCAAACAGCTTGACTCTTAGGAGTTTCCATGGGTCGTTCATGCCATTAATGTCATCATTAAAGATTGCATTATTCCCCAAGGCAGAACTGCCAAAATTTATCAGTATGTCTTTCATCTTTTAGAATTATGGTTTATTAAGAGAAAATCTTTATCAGAAACTCAATTTCCTTTTTAGTCATTTCCGCATTGTTCCCAAAGTAGAAACCGTTAAAATGGATATGCTTTATATTTGGCAACGAATATTTCGACCTAACGTGTTTTTTGAAAAATGGTTGGGTTGTCATATCCCCTCCAACTATTGGTCGAACTTCAATCTCAGCCTTTTCTGCTAGTCGTATGTATTTGTCTATTAAACCTTCCGCTTTGCAGATAATAGGGAAGGCAAAGTTGGAGATTTTAGATAGATTATGGGTTTTTATTTTTATAAAATCCGGGTTGGAATATATTTTTTCCAGTTTTTTGTAGTTTCCTTCTCGTTTGTTAACCATCTCATCAAGATATTGTAGCTGATTTACTCCAAGGAAGCCTTGTATATCAGTTGGGCGAAAGTTATACGCAATATCATAGAAGGCGTATTTTCCATGAAATTCGCTAAGACCGTGTTTTTGTCTTAGTTCTTTTTGTTTGTTTTCTGGCATATGTCTGTCCCAACCATGAGATCTGACCATCCTTAATTCCGAATCTAGTTCCGGGTCATCGGTTGAGACCATGCCCCCCTCTATGGTTGATAGATGATGTCCGACATAAAAAGAAGCTGTTGAAGCATAACCGAAATTGCCAAGTTTTATGCCCTTATACTCTGAACCGAGAGACTCACAGTTATCTTCTATCAGTAATATGTTATTTTTTTTGCAAAATTTTTGTATCTCTAGAATGTTATCGCTGTATCCCAGAAGATTTGTTATAAATAAACATTTAAATTTGTCTTTCTTATATGCCTCCGCAACACCCCTAGGAGAAATATTTAATGTTTCCATTTCTACATCAATAGGGATCGGTATAAGACTCAAATTGAGAAGAGGCATAACATTAGTTGCCCAAGTTAAAGCTGAAAAGGCCACCGTATCTCCCTTTTTTATTTTTTTTAAATTAACCAGAGCTTGTATAAGTCCAAGATTAGCCGAACTGCCACTGTTGAACATAACAGAGTGTTTTCTTTTTTGCCAAAGAGAAAAATTATTTTCAAATTTTGTGCACATAACACCAATAGATAATCTCTCTGCCTTGCCGATGAACTTACAAAGGGCATTTATTGTTGCCTTTTCTTTATAAAACGTTGATTTGACTAATTTTATCATTTTATATTTTCTCAATTTTGTCTTTAATTTTCTGGTCAATGTATTCTGGCAATTCTTCCGCCTCTATTTTAGCGCCAGTTTTTTCTCGTATTAAATCTGTTAAATTTTTTTCTATTTCCTTGCCTGTTTTAAGGTATTCATCAAGAATTGCTGGACCGAGCTCATTTTTTGTTGATTCAATCAATTCTTGATATTGCGGTTTGGCGTTTCCAAGACTAAGCCGTCTTTCAAGGTCGTTAATTTTTTTTCCATTTTCTGCCATCTCCGCAGGACTCACCCAATTACTACCAATAGTGTAGTCATCCACATAGTGCATAATGAGATAGGCGATATCTTCCGGTCCCTTTTCTTTTTTTTTCAGCAGTTTCTTTGTTTCCATAAAAGAAGCATGACCTACCGCCCCGGCATACTTGATTATTCTGTCAGAAAAATTGCCTTTCATTTTCTCTTCGGCTGACTTGTTGGCATTTTGGTATGTTTCCCATGTCCCGCTTTTTTTTAACATCTCAACCTCTGTTTTTTTATTGAAGTCGTGAAGCGCCGCAGATATTTTTAACGACTCAATTATGTCTTGAGGCAATTGGACAAGTTCAGCTAATGTAGTTGCGCGCGCCGTTTCCACCAAGCAATGTTCGGATACATTCTTCCATGTTTGTTTTTCTCCTTCGTTTTCCCACAAACCTTCTTGTTTATGAAATTTTAAAGCGTCTCTAACGCTTAAACCGAGCCTAGAGAAAAATTCCTTCTTTTTTATCTCATCAACTTGCGTGTCATCAATTGTTATTAATCTTTCTATATTTTCACTCATGTGTAAAATAAAAAACTCTTGTTTATCTTGATATCCTACACTAGAAACAGCTACCTGTATAGCTTTTGGCATATTTTAGGGTAATAAGCCAAATGTGTGTGCACATTACCCCAAAAAGCTTGACAAAAAGCATTGTTCGTGTATTATATAGGTAGTAATTTAACAACTTAAGAGGAAAGAAACCCAGAAAACTTTTTTGAAAGAAAGGCAGGAAAAACATAGGTGAACTGTCATATATCCGGATGGTGGTGTATAATCAAAGGAATTCGCGAAGAAGTATTTTGACTTCTTTAACCAAAAGGAGGCGAGAAAAATGAAAAAGAAAACATTGGGTCGCACAGGTTTAGAGGTTCCAATCGTCGGTCTCGGGACGGCTTTTATCGGGATACCTACTCCCGAACAGGCTGCGATTGAGTACAAAGGTCCGAGCCAAATGAATCACGATTTGGGCGTCCAAACCGCGGTTTCCGCGCTTGAAGCAGGATGCGCACTCATTGATACTGCCGTGATTTATGGCAGGACGAGGAGCGAAAAGATGATCGGCGAGGCTTTAAGACTCCGACCTGACCTTGCTAAGAAATGTATTGTGACTACAAAAGTCGGCAAACGCCTGACTCTAGACACTTTTGATTACAGCGCTGATTTTGTCGCTAAAAGTGTTGAGGAAAGTCTGGCGCGTCTCGGTCTTGACCATTTTGAAATCGTCTATGTGCATGATGCCATGGGCGCCTCAATGGAGGACATATTCGGCAGGGGGAAAATAATGGAAACCCTGCGTTCCCTTCAAAAGAAAGGAATTATCCGATTCATCGGAACAGCTTCCAATGACCCGGAAACGAATGCTTCTCTTATTGAAACAGGAGAGTTTGATGTGGCGGTGGTCTGTGAGGCGTGGAGCCTTATCAACCAACTGGCATACAAAAGGATTCTACCTGCCGCAATCAAGCATAATGTCGGTCTTGTCATTGCCGCGCCTCTTGAAAGGGGACTTCTTGCAACGGGACCTTCGGAAGGGATGATTTATGATGATCGGCGCTTTAGCGCTGATTGCCTCTCGCATGTGGCTCTGATAAAAGCGCTTTGCGAGAAGTATAGTATTCCAATGGTAGCAGCCGCTCTTCAGTGGTGCACTAGGCACCCGCAGGTATCGGCGACGATTCCGGGCGCTCGAGTTCCGGAAGAAGCCGTCAGCAACCTTCGAGCCGGGGAACTCGAAATTTCCGAAGCCTTCTGGATTGAACTTGAGCCTCTTATTCGCCATTTCGAAAAAGGGGTAGATCGTTAGAAAGTTTAATAAGTATTGAAACCTAGCATCTTCTTTAAAAAGAAGATGCTAGGTTTTTTAAATGTATTTGATAAAGTTTTTTTTGCCATTCTATTGTTCGCTCAAGACCTTCGTCAAGAGAAACATATTCCGTTTTGCCAAATTCATTTTTCACTTTGGACATATCAAGGGAAACATCAACGGGCGCTCCTGAAATTTTATCGGAAGATATTTTTGGGAAAACCACAGGAATATCCAGATATTTTCCTATTTTGCGGGCCAAATCGGCGATAGTGATATTGGAAAATCCGCCGACATTATATACCGGTTCTTTCCCAAAGAGCAATATTTTCCACATAATTTCTATCGCATCCGAGATATAGCAATAAGTTCTTTTTGCCTCGCCATAATCAAGCATTTCTATTTTGCCTTGAATTGCTTTTTGAATGAACGAATTAAGAACCCTCAAATCTCCCTGTTTTGTTCCCGGTCCGTAGGCCAAAGACAGTCTGGCGGATTTGGCTTGGACTCC
>CAYIVY010000038.1:0-8278 GCA_964366945.1 uncultured Gammaproteobacteria bacterium | reverse complement strand
TGAAATAGATAATGTCGTTATAAGCGGAGCAAAATTGTTCTATAAAACAAAGTGGGAACCGAGGTATAATTTAAGGGAAGGTCTTGTAAAAACAAAGGAAATTTTAGATAATAAACTATGAATATTTGTATTACTGGCGCTTTAGGACATATTGGTTCGGAATTAATAAGAAATTTAAGTATTCCTTCCCTAAAAAAAGTACATCTCGTAGACAACTTTCTTACTCAGCGTTATTCTACTTTGTTCAATTTGCCGGATAAACCTCGTTTTATTTTTCACGAGACAGATATTCTCGCAGAAGAGATGAACAATATCATTAAGGATTCTAATGTCGTCGTACATTTGGCAGCCATTACCGACGCCGAATCCAGCGTTCAAAAGAGAGATTTAGTCGAAAATGTCAATAAAAAAGGTTTTAAACACGTTGCAGATCTTTCAAGTCAATATAATTGTCCGTTCATCTTTCCTTCAACAACAAGTGTTTACGGCTCACAAAGTGAATTTGTTGATGAAACGTGCAAGGATCTTCAGCCACAAAGCCCTTATGCAGAATCTAAAATATGGGCTGAACGATATTTACATTCTCTGGGTCAAAAGGGAAAATTAAAATATGCAATTTTTAGGTTAGGAACCATATTTGGCTATTCAATAGGTATGCGTTTCCATACTGCGGTCAATAAGTTTATCTTCCAGGCAGCAACAGGAAAAGAAATCACCGTGTGGAAAACAGCATACAATCAAAAACGGCCATACTGCGATCTCAATGATGCAATTGCTGCAGTTAACTATTCAATAAAAAACAGTGTTTTTGATAATGAGGTATATAATATTATCACAGTTAATTCTACGGTAAAAGGTATATTGGATGCTGTTAAAGAATATGTTCCTCATCTGCAAATTAAATTTGTTGAGTCAAAAATTATGAATCAACTCTCATACGAAGTTGATAATTCAAAGTCAATTCGGAGAGGATTTTCTTATAAGGGAAACCTAAAAAAAAGTATTGGAAAAACAGTCAAGGCATTACAAAATATCAATTGCGATGTCAAGAAAAAAAATCTATGAAAGTCCCTTTTTTAGATATTGGCGCAACATATAAAGAGTTAAAAAAAGAGGTTGATAAAGCTGTAAGCGAGGTCTTAGACGGAGGGTGGTACATCCTTGGAAAAAATGTTGATGAATTTGAAAAAGAATATGCAAAGTACTGCGGAACAAAATACTGTATTGGAGTAGGAAATGGAATGGATGCATTAGAGCTTATTTTGCGAGCGTATGGTATTGGAGTGGGGGATGAAGTTATTGTTCCCGCAAATACTTATATCGCAACTTCACTGGTTGTAAACCTTGTTGGCGCAACTCCGATTCTCGTTGAACCTGAAGAAGTAACATATAATATAGATCCTACTAAGATAGAAATAGCAATCACTAAAAAAACAAAGGCCATTATTGCGGTTCATCTCTATGGCCAGTGTGCTAACATACGAAAAATAAAACCTTTGTGTAAAAAATATAATCTCAAATTGATTGAGGATGCCGCCCAGGCTCATGGTGCTCTTCATTACGGAAAAAAATCCGGATCATTGGGAGATGCTGCCGGTTTTAGCTTTTACCCAGGCAAAAACTTAGGCGCGTATGGGGATGCAGGAGCGGTAACAACAAATGATTCAAAAGTTGCCAACTATGTAAGAATTGCGAGAAATTACGGTTCTGAAAAAAAATATTATAATTTAGTCAAAGGCTTCAATAGTAGACTTGACGAACTCCAAGCAGCAATACTGCGAGTAAAATTGAATCATTTAGATAACTGGAATAACAGAAGAAGAAAAATAGCTGATTATTACTTATCACATCTAAATCCTCAAAAAAATCCTTATTTTATTCTCCCAACAATTGGAAAAGGTAATTCCCACATCTGGCATCTTTTTATCATACGAACGAAAAAGAGAAATCAGCTAATGAAAATGCTGGAAGAGAAGGGAATCGGATATCTCATTCATTATCCACTGCCACTTTACAAACAAAAAGCCTACAAAGAATTGAATCATCTGAGTAAAAACTTTCCAATAAGTAGCTCTCTGTCCGAAGAAGTATTGAGCCTTCCTATCGGTCCTCACCTTAAGCAGGCAGATGTAGATTACATTTGTTCTACTGTAAACACATTCATTAAGAAGAATCTTTAATATGGTAAACACACATAAAGTTAAGTTGGTTTATCAGAAAGGTTTTGCTCAAACTAAACAACAATTAAACGAACCCCGTCTTAAAAAGGTACTGGAAATTACCCAAGATCAATCTTCTAAACCAGTTGATATATTGCTTGATATAGGTTGCGGAGACGGGTTTTTTACTCAAGAATTAAGTAAAATTTTAAAACCGAAAGAAGTATATGGCATTGACATTTCTAAAGAAGCGGTTCAAAGTCTTAATTCCAAAATAATTAAAGGTTTTCGTATTGATGTTGATGAGTCTGATTTACCTTACTCATCAAATTTTTTTGACTTTGTGTATTGTGGAAACCTTATCGAACTGGTTGCAGACGCTGATCATTTACTCAAAGAGATTTACCGAACTTTAAAAAAAGGAGGAACGGCAATTATAACGTTTCCAAATATGGCTTCTTGGCTCAGCCGGATCGCTTTATTATTTGGCTATTTACCTTACTATTCAAGAGTTTCAACACAATATGACTTGGGTAAGATGTTTGGAAAAATAACAAGTGGTAAATCTACGGGTTTTATCAGATTATTTACGCTTAGTTCTTTTAAAAAGCTCGTTAATCTTTATGGTTTTCAAATATATAGGGTTTATGGTTCAACAGAAAAAACTCTCCCATTCCCTGTACGATATATAGATACTTTGTTTTCAAAAATACCTACCTTTGCTTTTCAAGTAATCGTGATATTAAAAAAATAGTTATATGATTACCTTACTTCAAGCCTGTACTGATTATATAAATAAAAAAAGTCAGTCTTATAAAAATAAAAAGATTATTGATTTAGGTTGTGGCACAGGCCATTTTACTACTTTTTTTGGACAGCATAATAAGGTTATTGGTGTGGATATACAAAATGTTGTTAATAATATTTATAAAAACTTTACTTTTCGTAAAACTGATGCTACTAAATTACCATTTGAGGACAACATATTCGATCTTGTAATTTCATTTGATGTTATAGAACATATAGAAAATGATGATCAAATGATAACAGAGGCATACCGGATATTAAAAAAAGGGGGTAAAATTTTTTTTGGTACTCCAAATAGGGAAAGACTTGCAAATGTTGTTCTCAAAGTTATTGGTAAGCAAAGAAAGTACCCATTAAGCTTGGGTAATGATAAATTACTAGGAGAGATGATCCATATTCGTGAGTACACCAAAGATGAAATTGAGAAAATATTAAAAAGGCATAATTTTAGGCAAATTAAAGTAACTCATTTTTGGTTTGGAACGCCATTTTTAAAATATGGGACAATTAAACTGTTTGATTGGAGTAAAAAATATTGTCAATATCTTTTCTTTGAAGCAATAAAAATATTGTAATTGTATTCTTTGATGATTAAAAAAGTTGTCATAGCTACTCATTCATTTTCTCCCGGCACTTCTCAGGCATTTCGTGATTATTGTATAAAAAAGAGATTTGACGTTTTATTCATTGAGCACCCTTTATTTGGAAACATATTTAGTTGGTTATTTGGGGCTTTTGACACCTTGTTACAAGTAATTAGGAAACGAACAAAATGTGATTTATATGTGGGATCAAATAGGCTTAATACAATCGTGGGGATTATTCTCAAAAATTTTGGAATTGCAATAAAAGTTGTCTATTTCTCACCAGACTGGTCTAAAAATAGATTTAAGAATAATCTTCTTAATTTTATTTTCCAAAAGTTAGATTATTTCTGCGTAAAATACGCTGACGTTGTCTGGAATTCCTCGACAATTATGCCGATAGACCCTATGATGAAGGAAAGAGAAAAACTGGGTTATCCACAAGAGTGGCGAAAAAAACAAATACAAATATCTGACGGATGCGATCTCCTACTAATCCCTCCTTTTGATTTAATCAACCGCTATCAAATTGGTTATGTTGGCCATTTAATAAAACACTGCGGAGTTCAACTTGCAATTGATGCATTCCCGAGTATTGCCAAAGAATTTCCCCAAGCTAAACTGTTGATTATCGGAAGCGGTCCTATGGAAGATGAACTCCGAAGAAAAGCTCAAGGCATGAATATTGAATTTACCGGTTTTATGGGCGATATCAAACAAGTCTACGAAAGATTGTTAACATGTGCTTTCGCCATTGCGCCCTATGAAGAAAGTAAAGAAACTATTTCCCAATTTACCGACCCGGGAAAGGTAAAAAATTATTTTTCTGTTGGCTTACCGGTTGTTATCACTAAAGTTCCTCAAATAGCCTACGAAGTCGATGAAGAAAAATGCGGGATAGCAATTCGATATGATATAAATGAATTTATTGATTCGATTTCGATACTCTTTGGAAATAAGAATAAACTAAAGGAATATCGAAAGAATGTCCTTAAACTAAGAAAAAAATATAGCTGGGATAGCATTTTTGATCGAGCTTTGTGCTATACTGATGAGGTCATTTATGAAAAAAAATAGAATCCTTATCGTAGCAAATGGCATCATCGGAAAAGATCCCGGATTAAGCGGGGGAGATGTCCGTTTTTTAGAGCTGGTTCAATACTGGCTCAAACAAGGTCAACAAGTAGAACTACTCAGTTCTGAAAGCGCAAAAGACATTTGTCATCGTTTTGGAGTTGATATCCCAATTCATATTATTCCTAATATTTCACATAAAAGCGAACGCACGACTTATATATTACGCACCCTGCAAACATGCTTTGTTCAACCTAAATCTCTCTCTAACTTTGAAGGAATTGTCTATAGCGTCAATGACTCTATTTTTGATATCCTACCGGCATTACGGCTAAAACTTAGTAATCCTAAAAAAATAAAATGGGCGGTCGTTATTCACTGGCTTCCTCCTTTTCCTCCATGGAAACGGAAAAAAACAACGTTATTTAACTCTATTCTTTTTTTTATCAACGAGAGAATAAGTGTCTGGCTTGCTAATTTCTTTGCCGACGTTCTTCTTCCTGTCTCAGAGTCAACAGCCGATCAAATGCGCCGTTCTCATCTCAATATGAAAAAAGTTCATCCTGTCAAGTGTGGAGTTAATTTTTCACTGATAAGAAATCTAACCAAAACAGTAAAACAGAAAAAATATGACCTTGTTTTTATGAAACGGGTGCAACCGGTAAAAGGAATCTTTGACTTTATCGAAATTTTGGAAAAAATTGTCGCCTCAAAAAAAGATCTGAAAGTAACCATTATAGGAGGTGATGGTCATGATGCTGAAGTCGTAAAACAGGAAATAGCAAATCGAAATCTTAATAAGCATGTCGAATTTGCCGGATATATTTTCGATCAAAAAATTAAATTTGAAAAATTAGCTCAAAGTAAACTTTTCATTTTACCAAGCTACGAAGAAAATTGGGCAATCGCCGTCGGCGAAGCCATGGCCGCAGGTATTCCTGTTATTGCCTATGACCTTCCTGAGTTAACTCAAATCTGGAAAAATCATGTTACATGGGTTCCGCTTGGTAACACGGATTTATTTGCTAAAACAATTATCAATCATCTAAAAAATAACAGTAAGCTTGAACCGGAGATACTAAGCAATCTCCGTTTTATTAGGAATTTTGACTGGAAAAAAATTGCTCTTGACGAATTGCAAATCCTTTCCAGGTTATAAAATTATTATCAGCATGAAAAAAATATTAATTATCTTTGGTACACGGCCCGAAGCGATCAAACTAATACCAATCATTAATAAACTGAAAAAAAATATTTCATCTATCAAAACCTTCATAGCAATAACTGCTCAACATCGTGAAATGCTCGATCAAATTCTTCACTTTTTTGATATTAAACCTCAATATGATCTGAATATTATGACTCCTAATCAATCACTTGTCGACCTTACTACAAAACTTCCATCCCACCTGCAAAAATTATATGAAGAAGTAGGACCGGACTTGATTCTTGTTCAAGGCGATACTACGTCCGCCTTTATCGCCAGTCTCATTGCTTTTTATAACCACATACCTATAGGTCATGTTGAGGCAGGTTTACGATCATTCGATAAATTCCAACCTTTTCCGGAAGAAATCAATAGAAAATTAATAACTCATTTGGCAGATTATCATTTTGCAGGAACGTCAACTGCTCGACAAAATTTACTCAATGAAGGAATTAACAAAGACAACATATTTGTTACGGGTAATACGGTTGTAGATACTCTTCATCATATTATTACTAAAAAAGATGTCTGTTCTCCAAAGGTTAAATTAGATATAGGTGATAAAAGAATGATTCTTCTAACTGCACATCGTCGTGAGAATCTGGGTAAACCCCTTATTTCAATTTGCCAAGCGGTAAAAGAGATTGTTTCAAAACACAAGGATGTTGTGGTGGTTTATCCCGTCCACCTTAATCCCAAAGTCCAAAAAATAGTTCGTTCAATTCTCTCAATGGAAAAAAATGTTCATCTCATTTCCCCTTTATCCTATTTTGATTTAATATACTTCATGGAACGATCTTATATTATTTTGACAGATTCGGGAGGAATACAAGAAGAGGCGCCTACTTTGAAAAAACCGCTTTTGGTGTTGCGGAATGTCACTGAGCGTCCGGAAGGTTTAATTGCAGGAGTGGCACGTTTAGTTGGAACTGATAAAAAAAAGATAATTGAAGAGACAGAAAGATTACTTTCCGATAAATCCGCTTATCAGAAAATGATTACTGACCGCAACCCATACGGAGACGGGAACGCTTCATCAAAAATTGTTACCATCATCAAGCATATTCTGTCCAACTAACAATCATTATGAAAATTTGCTTTTTATTTTCTAACTTTCATCTTACTAATCTAACTGCAGAACCAAAAATGGCTCTCAAGCTCGCTCAGGAAGTTTCCAAAAATGGTCATGAAGTTCATATAATTTCCAACAACAGCGAAAACGTAAGTGAAAAGAAAGAAAACGTACATTTATTTTTATTTAATGGACTTGGTGATTTAAAGACATATCTAATAAATACACTTAAAATAATACAATATCTTGCTAAGGTCAAACCTGAAATTCTTCATGTTCATGGTGGTATTATTATTATATATGCTTGGTGTATCAACCTGTTTCTTAAAGTTCCTCTTGTGTTTACTTTCTGTGAATCGCTGGATTCTTTTGGAGAGTTGCAAAAAAAACTATTGCTTTTTTGTCTTTCAAGAATAAACTTAATTTTTGTCACTTCTTCCTATTTAAAAAATCAATTAGTACTGAGTGGAATTTCCAAAAAAGGTATTATGGTTGCCCGGTTAGGTCTTGAAGATAAATTTTTAAAAATAAAACGAATTCAAAAAATCAATACGGATATTTTCTTTTTTGGCGACAGTAGCAGGGAAAGAGGGTTTGATATTGTATATTCATTGGCAAGAGAAATGCAGAATCTTGTTTTTACGATTTTGGTTCGGTGGGAAAAGGACTGTGCTCATGAATTAAATGAATTAAGGAAAATGCCAAATGTTGCTGTTCACTACTCTCCCTACAAGGAGCCATTGATCAATATGATTTGTAAAAGTAAAATAATATTATTGCCGTTCCAATGGATGGGAGTGAGGCCGCCTCTTTCAATCATCGAAGCCATGGCGCTTGGCAAATGTGTGTTTACTTCAACTATGGCAGGGAATGATGAGATCGTTGAAAATAACAGAAACGGAATTCTTTCTGATTTTAAAAAATTAGATGAGGTGAAAAATAAAATACAATATCTAATTAGTCATCCGGATGAATTAGAAAGATTAGGAATAAGTGCAAAAAAAACAATACAAACAATGTATTCCAGTAGAGAATATATTAAAATCATAGATCATTATGCACTCACCAAATCTTAAAAAACAATTTTCTCATCTTTGTTATTCTATCTATCCAAAAACCATTACCGCATCTCTCATACATAAAGATAGTGATTTGTACCCCTTTTTAAAAAAGAATCGACTTGATCATTATTTTGCACTCACGTTTGATAAAAAAAATGAGGTCACTAAAGAATATATTGAGTACAAAGAAAAAATTTCAGCCTCCCTGAAAATAGTAAGAGAAAGATTAAAAGGAAAACAATATATCGTAATAAAAACATTTTCATGTTATCCTCATATAACAAGTGACCTCGATATTATCATCAAGGAAAGTA
>CAYIVY010000037.1:0-8400 GCA_964366945.1 uncultured Gammaproteobacteria bacterium | reverse complement strand
CCCGCTATCAAAAAATAGCGGGGACTAGTTATAAAAGCTCCGCCCTTAGGCGGAGAGCTAGTCCCCGCCGGGACGAAACAATTTTCTTGAGCTCGAAAGCCCAAGGAGCAATCCCGATTTAATCGAGATTATTCTCTGGACTTTGTTTTATAATTAAGATCATGAGTTACTACTTCACAAAGCATGCGAAAGAGAAAATAATAAAAACAAGAAATGCAGGATTTTTGATAACGGTTGATACAGTCAAAAAAACTATTTTAAAGCCAATTCGTGTCGAGGATCGGTATGATGGTACTCAAATTGCCTCAAGCTTACTTAACGGAAGCCATATTTTACGTGTTGTTTATCGAGTCGACGGTGATATAATAGTTATTATTACACTTTATGCTGGAAGGAGAAAAGCTTATGGACTATAAATACGACCCTGAATCGAATGTTTTATCAGTCACTATTTCCCAAAAACCTTACGATTACGCTGAGGAAATGGGTGATTTTATTGTGCATTTTGATAAAAATAATAAGCCAGTCTATATAGAAATACTCAATGCTAATAAATTTCTTAAAAAAGCAGTAAATACGCTATCAAAAGAAACTCAAAAAACCATTAGTGATGCTTTATCAGCTTAATTGTTTCTTCTTTTAAAAACTCTCCAAATTATCAAAGTGCTTTTATACGACAAAACCCAAGAACTGAGAGGTCGCTAAGCGTGACCACCAGATTCCTGGGTATTAAATACGGAATTCTCGTTTTGGTTTATGTCTCGTCCCTTAAACATATGACCTGTAGTATAGCATAAAGCAGAGCAAAAATCAACTATAGTGATGATTATAGTAATGTAATAATATTTATACACAATGAAGACACAAAGGCCGAAATGGGAAAGCTATAAGTTAAATAAATCCGACCAGAACTTAATACTACCAATACTACAAATAAACAAATACTACCAATGAATGAAAACAAATAAGCAAATAATTAAATCATTAGTTTATTAAATCATTTATTGGCTTATTGGTAGTATTGGTCGGATTGGTAGTATTAAAACCTATTAAGAAGTTTTTTTTAGTTTAAGACCGAATCCAGCTCCAAGTAAGCTACCAGTCAGTATTAATAGCCCTAATTCCGGACCGGCCGCCGGGACTTTGGGAGGAGTAGATACCTGTTTTTCGATAAATAGTTGAGAGGAATCATCATCGGTCAGATTATTTGACCAAGCTTGAGCTTTATTGACGACTGGAAATAATCCCTGATCAGCCGGTAGATTAGCTTGTGCATTAATTTGCATTTTAAAGAACCAAGTCTTTTGCTCATCGACGGCAAAGGCCCCGGCATCCCAAGAAAGTGTTCGGGAGGCGGCGTCAAAGTTTCCTGGTCCTTCAATAGGAGTTAAATAAGAAGGTACGAAATCTTTAGCAGTCATTCCACCAAAAGTAGTGGTGGAATTATTTTTAATTGTAACTTTAAACATGACAAATTCACTAGGTTTATAGCGAGGATCGGCGACGGAAAGATTGTCTACATAATCAGATGTTCCTGGTTTGGCAACCATCTTATCAACTAACATAGAATATGATTGGCAAGGGGATTCGTACTGTCCGCCACAACCAGCGTAGACTGGGGTGATAAATGTGATTATAATTATAATAAAAAGAAAAGAAAATAATTTTTTCATTGATGACATTATACTATAAGACTTTATAAATGTCAACTATAGGTTAGTATGATATAAATACAACTTATCATAAAGAAATTTTTACTGGAATATCTGATGCTTCAAGTCAAAGGGAAGAGAGTTTGATGTTTTTATAAGAAATGAAGAAGCGTCTAAGATTTCCATAAGTACAGGTTGATTGTTTTTCGAAAAATGAATGATGACATTGTGTTTTTGCTCGGCATAATTGATCTTGGCTTTTGATAACCAAATCATTAATACATCGTCTTCTTTTTCGTAATTAATTTTCATATTTAAAATATCTTCCTTTTTTTGCTGGATAACATGTAATTATTACCATTATATCACTTTCGACTTTGTACACATCCCGTAAAATATGATCACTATTTAATTTTGCTGAAGCTATAATTCTTGGTTTATCGGTTTCCATATCCAAATCAAGTGGGTTATTAACAGCTTCCTCGATCATTATTTTTGAGATTGTAATACCTAATTGTTCTAAGAATTTCATTTTCTTTACAACGTGTTTTGTATATGTAAATCTCATAATTTGATCATAACCTGAATCTTTTTTTGTTACGAATGATTCTTTTATCAAGCTTTTTATCCATTGTCATCAGCTTTTTTATCAATATTTTTAAAAGCTTTTCTAATCTATTTAAACTATTATATATTTTCATGTTCCAATTTTAATAATTATATTATTTTTTTGTCAATCGTGTTGACATCATCTGCAATTTATAATAAAGTGAATTTATATGATAAGGACTGTTCTTATTTTTTTTGTTTTGATTGCATTCATAATATCTGCTCCAGTTATAAAAGGAGAAGAGACTAATATATCAACACAAAAACCTCCCGGGAGCGGTGGAGTTAGGCAAGAAATTAAAAAAGACAAAGTTGAAAGAATTGAGAGTATTAAAGATAATAGAATTGAGATTAAGGAAAAGCGAGAGGAATTAAAGATGACGATACAAAAACAAAGAGAGGAAGCAAAAGAAAAATTTAAAATACAACGTGAAGAATTTAAAACCAAAATGTCTGGGATTAAAGATCAGAGAAAAAAAGAAGTAGTAGAACGGGTTGATAATAGATTGAGCAGTATTAATAAAAATCGAACTGCGGCTTTGACTAAACATCTTGAGAACATGTCTGCAATCCTTATTCGGATACAAGATCGAGTTGCCAAGAAAAAATCTGATGGAGTAGATACATCGGCTGTTGAGAAGGCTATTGTTGAAGCTGAGAGTGCCATTGATACTGCAAAAGATGCTGTAGATTCTCAAGCTGCAAAAGAATACGTAGTCACAATCACCGATGAAACTAAATTAAAAGTTGATGTTAAGTCGGCTTTTGATCAGTTTAAATCTGACATGGAAGCGACTGTTTTGGCAGTTAAACAGGCAAAAGAAGCATTAACAGCAGCGGCACGGGCTCTTGGAGGAGGTAAAGATGGATAATCAAATTGGAGAACAACAGCCAGTGGTAAAAAAGCCTTCGACCTTAAATTATATTATCATTGTGGTCCTTATTATTGTACTCCTATCTTTAGTAGGGATTTTTATATATAGACAGTATATCCAGATTAAACCTGTAAAGATAATAGTCCCGTCAGCTCAGCCTCAAGCATCACCAACTATGGCCGTGAGTCCGGCTGTGACACCTGTAAATACAGAAGAAAAAGATCTGCAAGGTATTCAGATTGATTCATCAGCAGATGATTTAAATGGAATAGAACAGGATATTAATAAGCTATAAATCTACTCATTCACCGGAGGAGAGATGGGGATGATGGGTTTACTGATAGGACTTATAAATCTTGTTGGTTTCGGCGTAATTGGGGATGCTCCCACAGTAAATATACTTGTCCACTTGGCTTCTTTTCCACTCTTATCTTTGACTGTTGTTATCATAGTGTGCCGACCACGTCCTGTAGGTTGAAAGTTAGTCATGAGTCTCCAACTGCCATCTGGTTGTTTTTGTGATGAAAGAGATCTTGTGACACTATGAGATCCAAATCCAGCTCTGGTGATGACCACCTGGCCTGTTAATATATCATTGACATCTTGATCTGTTGCAATCACATCAATACTTGCCAGACTTCCAACCTTTGGGCTTTCTGGAGTAACTGTAACTTTTGTGATTCTAGGAGGAGAGTTGGTGGGGGTGGGAGAGGGAGTAATAGTCTTGGCCACTATACCAGGTTCATAAGTTACATTTCCTGTCAGTTCTCCAGGAAACTTTATTATTCCCGACGATTCTAAAGTATCGTCAAATGTCCAATATCCTACTGTATGACTGTCTATAGGAAGGGCAGTAAAATATGTATTATTTAACCATAACTTATCAATGTCCCTTACCTCAGATGATATGCGCAAATCATCTATTTCCACGTTTGCTGATAAATTTGAATAATTTTCAAATATCTGCCCTCCAATATAAAAGTTATTTAAAGGTGACTCGGGAATTGGGGATTCGGAAGATAGTTCGAATTCTTGAATCCACTCTCCATTCAAATAATAGGTCATTTTTTTCCCATCTCTTGTAAAAGCAACATGAACCCATTTATTTAAGGGAATCCGCTTCTCATCGAGTTGATAACTATTTCCAGTGGTACTAAATATCAATCTTGCTGAGTCGATTGTATATGCACCTGCCTTATACATCGGTCTATACTCTATATCTAGATAGCTGGGTACCGTTCCGGATCCTTGTCTAAATAATATGGTGTGAGGGTTGTCAGGAGCAAATGTTGCTGGAGTCTTCATCCAAAACTCAATTGTTGCGTGATTATTTAGAATTATTTTTTTCCCGTCATCTTTTATTTTAGCAAAACTTCTAGTACCTGTATTGTTGTCTATCTTTAGAGCTTTACCAGAAGAAATCGGAGTAGGAAATACAGGAAAGGCTTTGTTCAGCTTTAGTCTTGCCAAAAAACCACTGTAATCATTATTACCTCCCAGCATAAGTCGTCCGAATTTTATGTAACCTCGGAAGCTTCCAGCCACATAAATATTTTGTGAGTCAGCCACGATTCCGCCTGTCTTATCTCCATAGCTTGCATTTCCAACAAAATCTACATAAAGGATTCTGCCAGTTTGATTTAATTTCAAAAGTAAAATATCCAATGGTTTGTTAATACTAAGGGGATATTTCTCATTCTCAATATAAATATCTCCTGCAACTCTTCCGTTCACATATATGTTTTCTTCATCATCTACGCCGATAAAATCACCATAATTTTCACCCATACATCCTACTGTTTGACAACCGTAGATAGATTTCTTCCATTTTAAAGTTCCCTCGGAACCAAATCCTATGACCACAACATCACGTGCACTTGGTGGCGATATATTTGGATTATAAATTCTTAGATAACTTCCAACTACATAAACATTACCACTCTTCCCAATGACTAGTGAATTTCCATAACCAAGTTCATCTACTCCTGCATACCGTACTAACTCGTTACCATCCTTATCAAATTTAATAAATGGGATGGCTCCTGTGGTAAAAACGTTGTTATTTTCATCAATGGCTATATCGGTTACTTCCACTGGTTTTTCCCAAATTTTGTTTCCGGTAGAATCAAACTTGATAAGTTTGCTTGTTCCGTCAAGTTCTGCACTAATATAATAATTTCCATCTTTGTCTCCGGCCAATCCCCATGTTTTATATCCAATTGATTCGCTAATTACCTGGCGTAGCCATTGTACCTGCCCGGAGCTAGATACTTTTGCAATATATCTATATGGTCCGACTGAACCATTATTCAGTGATTTATCTTGGATTTTTATGGATCCATAATAAAGACCGGTAATATAAATACTATTACTTTTATCAATTGATATTTTTCTTATATCTTGACTACCATCAGATGCAGTATTTTTAATATGGATAGTCCATAAATATTCACCAGACGAATCCATTTTTCCGATAAATGCGTCAACATCGTTCTTGCTCGCAGATGTGAATGATTGTGTGCCCAGTTTTATCGATCCGGCAAAATTTCCCCCCATAATTACATTGCCTTCACCGCTCTTTTTTAACCCAATAATCTCACTCCATTCCGAAGATTCAATTGATTTCGCCCATCTGGGTGAGTAATTTGAGTAGACTGTAACCGAAATTGGAATTTCAAATCTTGGCGTGTTTGATTGATTCGATGAGAATTTTAGGATATGGGTATAAGTGCTTGATTCCAATTCAGCAGGGTTGATAGTTATAGTAAAGGAGTCTGTAGAATCAGATTGGACAGTCCCACTTGATTTTGACAGGCTAATCCAAGATGGATTTATTGAATTATTAGTCCATTGAATCGGACTTGATCCCAAGTTTACAAGTTTAATTTCGCGAGTTTTTGATGTGTCACGACTTGTATATACTAAAACTGAGCCAGGATAATATGAAAATTCTTGTGGATGAAGAACTGTATTGACATTTAGTCTTCCTCCTGATAATACTTTCTCAGAAAGTTCAAGTGTTTTATCGGTCATTCCAAATAATATATCTTTGATCTTCGATAGACTGTAATGAGGATTTTTACTAAGTAAAAAAGCCAGTGCACCGGTCACATGAGGCGTAGCCATAGATGTACCACTCTTTTTCCCGTAATCATTATTTGGAAGTGTGCTTAAAATATCTACTCCTGGAGCGGCTAGATCAACGGTTGTCAAACCTGAATTTGAAAAATAGGCGAATAAATCATTCTTATCAGTTGCTGCGACAGAAATAATATTATCAAAATTATAACTTGCCGGATAGCTTGGTATCCGATCATTGTTGGAAGTAGAGTTGCCGGCGGCAGCGACAAACAATATGTTTAGATTTTGCGCAGTCTGGATAGCCTCTCTAAGCGTATTAGAAGATGGCCCTCCGCCCCAGCTATTGTTTGTAATACGCACCCCATTATTTGTTACATAATGAACTGCTTTAGCCGCATCGTCTGAATAGCCTGAGCCACTACTATTTAGAAACTTTAAAGCCATTAACTTTACTTTCCATGATACGCCAACCACACCAATTCCGTTGTTGCCAACTGCCCCTATTGTTCCCGCTACATGCGTACCATGACCCGCATCATCCATCGGATCATTGTTGTTGTAGGCAAAATTCCAGCCACGAATATCGTCAGTGTATCCGTTATTATCATCATCGATATTATTTCCTGCAACTTCATTTGGATTGGTCCAGATATTATCTTTTAAATCCTCATGGTTGTAGTCAATACCTGTATCAATTACTCCAACGATAATCTTTTCATCACCAGTGGTTATGTTCCAAGCTTCTGGAGCATCAATATCTGCGTCATTTATACCTCCTGTTTGACCGGTATTATGAAGTCCCCATTGTTTTGCAAAGTTTGGGTCATCCGGAAGTATTGGGTTGGGAACGAGTTGAGTTTTATAAATAAAGTTTGGCTCTGCATATTGAACTTCTGGGCTTTGAGATAGTTCTTGAACCATATCCTCAACTGAAACTGTCTTATCAATTTTTATTTTATAAGTTTTAGAAAGATCAACTTTTAAGAATTCTTGTTCATTAATTCTTCTTTTTCCTTCAGTAATTTCCTTAGAAAATCTATTTTTAAATTTAATTAGTTCTTTAGCTGGTTCTTCTGCACCTCTAAATACTTTCTCTATTTTAGTAATTTTTTTTGACTGGATAAGTGCTTTTAATATGAAATGAGATTTCTCAACATTAAGATCAGCTACATCAACTTCTTGTTTTTCTAAATCAACGCCACCAGATCTTCTTTCTGATTTTACTTCAAGGCTTGGAACACTTGACTTAAACTTGACAATAACTTCTCCTGGGGCATATTCAGGTAGGGGATTCTTGACAGTTTTATCCATTTTGTCATCAGGTTCCTTTGCCTTATTTTGGAGAGTAAATTTATTATTTTTAATTGATGTCAATGCCGTCGGGATAATCGCAATAAGAAGAACAATAAAAAAAAATAGTCTTAAGATAGATATTGGAGAAAGCTTTTTCAAACCCATTATCTGATAATGCAGAAGTTTTCCTTAAATATCAACAGTATCAGAGCCCTTAGATATAGTATAATTTTCATATATGAAAATACCCAAGTCTTTACATCGATTTTTTTGGGACGTTGACGTAAAAAAACTTGATCCGCAAAACAAGCCGTATTTTATAATAAATCGGCTGTTAGACAAAGGCAATATTGAAGCTGTAAAATGGGTTAGAAAAAATTATACAGAAAGTCAAATCAAGGAAACATTCACACACTTGAGGGATTTCAATCCGAAAGTTGGTAGATTTTGGTCCTTATTTTTAAAAATTCCCCAAAAAGAAATGGTATGTTTACAACCGTCTTATCTGAAAATGCGACGCGAGCATTGGCCTTATTAGGTAAAAGTGATATTTTACCAAAAAAAACTTATTTAGCCGGCGGGTCAGCATTGGCTTTGCAGTTTGGTCATCGTATTTCTATTGACTTTGATTTTTTTACCCCTACACAATTTTCAGGTCAGGAAATTGTCAAAAAATTAGATAAAGTTGGAGAATTTGTCTTTCAGGAGTCAACAGGAAAAAATACTTTATTGGGTTTGTTTGAGAATGTCAAATTTAGCCTTTTTAAATATGACTATCCATTAGTTGTTTCTCCGATTGATTATTTGGGAGTCGAAATTGCTAGGCCCGAAGATATTGCTGCCATGAAGATCGCCGCCATCATGGATCGAGGAACAACAAAAGATTTTAT
>CAYIVY010000036.1:0-8414 GCA_964366945.1 uncultured Gammaproteobacteria bacterium | reverse complement strand
AATATTATTTAATATAAAAGCGTTTCTTCTTACTATGTCTTGTGAGTTCACGTGATGTGTTAATAGATCACCAAACAAATGTCCAACAAAATACTCACTGTCCTTATCAAAATTATTTTTTATTTTATCATCTGTGTTTGTATTATTGAATTTTGCCAACAATTCCATAGCTCGGTATTGGTCCACAGGATCAAGCTTTTCTATAAGTTCTTTTCTTAATTCTACAATTCTTAAGGAAGTTCGAAGGATTGAAGCTCGTTTGCGCCATTCATGAATATTGGCATATCTATGAATCCAGCGATTTTTTTCAAGTAAGCTAAATTTTGCAGAAAATGCAGATCTTAGCTCTATTTTCATATGCCTGCAATTCTATCACCAAACCATCGTCTATTCAATCATAGCAATATAACCATTGATTTACTTTGATATTTATCCTATATTTAAAATATGATGAGAAAAGCAGTTGTTTTGTTTGTAGTTTATTTATTGCTTAATTTTTTGAATTTATATTTGATTGATAAGACCTATGCCTACACAAAAAGTCGTGAGGAAATAGGCAGTGTCTTGGGTGAAATTAGTCAGTTTACATCATCTTATAATAATAATTCCGGCGGAAATTATGAAGCAGAAATTCAAACAGGGGATGGGCGAGTCGCTAATCTTAAAGCTTTTTTTCGCAAACATAACTCACCCTTATATGACAATGCCGATAAAATTATTGAGGTTTCAGATAAACATCAATTTGATTACCGATTGCTACCTGCAATAGCCATGCAGGAATCAAATCTTTGCCGCCTCATCCCTGAAGATTCTCATAACTGCTGGGGTTGGGGGATTTACGGAACTACGGTGACAAGGTTTGATTCTTATGATGAAGCGATTGAGACTGTAGCCAAAGGGATAAAAAAGAACTATATTGATAAAGGTCTTGTGACCGCCTCAGCTATTATGAAAGTCTACACGCCTCAGTCAAAGGGGAGCTGGGCATATGGCGTTAATACTTTTTTAAAAGCGCTTGAATAAATCTTTTTATTGTACCGACCTTGAATTTGAGAGTTCCTGTGACATGGAGTATTGAGTACCTTGTTTTTTGCTGCGAACGGCAAAGGCCGAGCCTCTTTTTTTCTTCTTAGACATCAATGCTTGTAACCATGTTTTTGACTCTCCAACTTTGGCTCTCAAAGTCCTCAAAATGCTCAGCACCAGCTCTAAGAAACGGATATGATAGATACCTGGTTTTTCCGGTAGATCATTGATCGTTAATTTTTCAACGTCATGAATTTGATTAAGAAGCGATGAATCAGCCCTTTTGATCATTTCAATCTCTTTTTTAATTGCCTCAGTTAGTTCTTGAATCTGCTTTTTGATCAGGGTAGACTCATAGTATTCCTGGTAGTTAAAGACTTTAACTTCTTGTTTTTTTGTATTAGACTTAGTTGCTTCCTTTTTAAAGTTAAATTCCTGGCCAAAATCGTCATCTTCACGATGATCATTTCCTCCAAAAAATTGATCAAGCATTCCACCACCAATTTTTCCAAATGCAGAGGCAGTATTTTTAGCAGTAGAAGTACCCAAATCACGCAATGATTCAAGTGGATTTTTGACTGGATCGCTGTTGTTTTTTATCTTTGTACTTTGAACTTGTACCATGCCTACATTTTACTACAGGCTAATCAGATAATCAAGCGTTTTTTGTTTTCTCAAAATTGTTGCATAATAATAACTGTTTGCTTCCGCCTTTTTTCTTTCCTTTCCATCTTTTATATTAATAAAGAGTTTATCTAAATCGGTCTTTTCTACTTTGATATTTTCCTTGTCTGCAACTTCAGATAATAAAAACTCCAATTTATATGTATCCTCTGATTCTTTTTTAAACTGGGCTTTTAATGATTCCATAGTTAGATTTTTTGATTTTAAGTAGTTCTCAGTCGTCAAACCAATTTTTTGAATTTCATCAATCAAGTGGGTCAGTCGATGATTTATCTCCTCCTCAATCACCAAATCAGAGATCTCTAACCTTGACTCTTTCAATAATGCTGATAAAACTTCATTTAACAACTTGTTTTTATCTTCTTCAGGTTTTTTTGTATCCTTATCTTTACCTGGCACCCAAATGTTAGCCTTTTGAGTTTTTTCCTTAGCTTCCTTAATAACCTTTTTATAATCACCTAGTTCAACAATGGGTTTTTCCGCTACTGTAATTTTTATCTGCCAATCTTCACCCTCTTTTGCTTTAACTAAATCCACTTTAGGTGAAATTATAGGCTTTACACTTTCCTTTGTTATTATTTCTTGGTAGATACGAGATATCATTTTTTGAGCCAGTTCTTGATAAATATCATCCTTATGAATGTGTTTTTCGGCAATATCCTTTGGAACTTTACCTTGGCGAAAGCCCTCGACAGTTAATTTCTGCTGCAACCTGGCAAAGGACTCTTCCTCCTCTTTTTTAATATCAGTTTTTGGTATATCAACTAAGAACTGAATAGTATTTTTAGGTAGTTTTTCTTTTTTATAACTATACATAATTAATTATAATTGTACAGGAGAGGGATCTGAAAGCAACATTATTTTTTCTTCTTCCTTTTTAAATTGATCTATAAAGAAATTTACTCTCTCGGCCCAGGTAGGACTTTCAGCGTATATTTGACCAATCTCTTCTACTGTTACGGCTCCTTTTTTAATATAGTTATTTTTTAGTCCTTTGGCGACGGCATCAAATCCATCAGACCAACTATTAAACATGATATATCCACCGCCCCAACCAAATGGGTTATGTGAATTAGGATAGATGAATTTTCCAAAAGTTGATTCCAGACCAGAAATAGAAGGCAATAAATAACAGTTAATTTGATATTTTATACAGGTCTTAACAAAAGACTCGCTTTCTCCCACCAGTGGAGAATTGTATTGACTTAAGACAGACTCAATAACTATTTTGATTTTTTTGACTCGCAATTCTTCAATTTCTTTTAGATCAACTGTTACTTGGCTTACTAAAACGCCAGAACTACCGGCGGTAATCTCAGCTTTTACAGGAAAAACGGTCAGGAAAAATAAAAGGGAAAATAATATTAATATTATTTGGTTTTTCATAAAATTAAAATAAATTTGTTTGCTATCCTCCATTTCTTACCTTTCGCCTTAGTAGATTCCTACTGCGGCTCAAGGAGCGAAAATCGGAGGATTAGAGTCTGTAATCCCGATTTAATCGGAAACAGACTCTAAAAAAAAATCCTAAAGCTTTCTAAAAATTAGAAGAACCTTAGGATCTGCTGTGCATTATAGCAGATAACTATAGGTAAGTCAAGGATTAGCAAGTCAATCCTATAGCAGCCAATACAACCTACGAGGTTGTATGAGGCTAGAATTATTGAATATAAAAAGACAAATAATTTGATAAAATTACTTAATAGGACTCGTAGCTCAGCGGTTTAGAGACGTCCCGCCAACCTTGGGCGCATAGCTCAGTTGGTTAGAGCGTTACATTGACATTGTAAAGGTCTCAGGTTGAAGTCCTGATGCGCCCACTCAATGTTGGCGGGAAGGTCAGAGGTTCAAATCCTCTCGAGTCCACTAATAGAGCGTCCCGCTAAGCGGGAAGGCCGGGAGTTCAAGTCCCTCAACGGTCACCATGTAGACTATCATATTAGTCTGCTAAGACAGCTTTGAAGTGTATAATCTTGATTAGCTTGTCCTTTTTCTTTATTGGCACATTGTATTTTTCGCATTCCGATAAATAATCCAATAAATTATACTTTCATGCACATTTTGAATGTATAATACTGGTATGTTTAATTCCAAATCAGTATTAGTTACCGGAGCTGCGAGTGGTTTTGGATATGAAACTGTGCAGAAATTTTCACAATATCCTCATAAATTTAACCCCATTTATGCAGCGGATATAAATTCCTCCATATGTGATATCTTCGAACAGGACAGTCATCAACATGTTATTCCATTAAAATTTGACGTACGAGACCCAAAACAAATAGCAAATATCGTGGATAGAATGATTGACAAAACAGGAAAGGTTGATGTTTTAGTTAATAATGCTGGGGTGATAAATGCTGGTCGTCTACAAACCTACTTTTTTCAAGATGGTATGCCAACACCACAATTGCGAGAATTATATGAAACAAATCTAGCCGGACCAATTCTTCTAATGAACGCAGTTCTTCGTCATATGAGAGTACAAAGAGATGGGGTGATAATTAATGTTACATCAGCTGCTCCACATAATAGAACTCCGTTACGTATTCCTTACACTGACTACAAAGCTGGAACAGATGAAATAGAAGCAGTAGCAGTTCAAAGACTTTACGACTGGTGGAGAAAACATTTAGGAGGAGACCCAAAAAATGTAGCGGAAGCAATTTATAGAATTACCGAAGGTGAATTAACAAATCATAGGGTCATTGTTGGACTTGATAGTCAATTGACAACCTTTATGCATGAACATATTCCATTTTGGAATGAGATATTTGAAATAGGATTTGATGCAGTCGTATTTCCCATTAAAGTCGCCGTTAGGATAGAACAGATGAGAAAAAAATGAATATGTCCTTTTCTATGGTCGGTATGTTTACTGTGATAACATCTCCGTATTTCCTTGAAGATTTGTTTTTAATTAATAATGTGATTTATACAATCGCTTGATTTTAATAAATAAGTCTAGTAGTCTTTTAAGTATGAAAATTCAAATAGTTTCAATTTGTATTTGCATCACCCGCCTTTAGGAGGGGATGTTTTGTGTAAGTTTACCCTCCGAAAGGAGGGCTTTTTTATGATATATAACAATATACTGGAACTTATTGGCAATACGCCACTAGTAAAAATTAATAAACTAAATCCTAATCTAAAAGTCACTTTACTGGCAAAACTGGAGTTTTTTAATCCAGGCGGAAGCATCAAGGACCGAATCGGACTCGAAATGATTAATTCAGCAGAAAAAAGTAAAAAATTATCCAAAAACGGGGTAGTCATTGAAGCAACCGGGGCGGGTAATACTGGCTTAGGACTTGCCATAACTTCTGCTGTCAAGGGTTATAAAACTATTTTTGTAATTCCTGATAAAGTCAGTGAAGAAAAAAGAAATTTACTGCGAGCATATGGAGCAAGAGTTGTCATTGCTCCAACCGCCGTTGCACCGGAAGACAAAAGAAGCTATTATAAAGTTGCAGAGAAATTTGCTAAAGAAATTCCCAATGCCTTTCGAGCAGATCAGTACAATAATCCTGATAATCCAAAAGCCCATTTTATGACAACCGGACCTGAGATATGGGAAGAAACCAAAGGAAAGGTCACTCACGTTGTAATTGGAATGGGTACAGGTGGAACCATTAGCGGAATTGGCAGATTTTTAAAAAAGAAAAATCGTAATATAAAAATTATTGGTGTTGATTCAATAGGATCAGTTTTTTACGAATATTTCAAAACGGGAAAACACAAGAAAGCCCTTAAGACTTGGAAGATGGAAGGAATTGGTGAGGATTTTATCCCAAAAACCATTGATTTTTCTCTAATTGACGATGTTATTAAGGTTAGTGACAAACAGGCTTTTTTAACGGCCAGAAAATTAGCAAAAAGCGAAGGAATACTTGTTGGAGGAACAAGCGGGGCCGCATTGTATGCAGCTCAACAAATATCAAAAAAAATTAAGAAAGGTTTAATCGTGATAGTTTTTCCTGACTCAGGGCGTAGCTATCTTTCAAAATTTTATAATGACGAATGGCTGGAGGAAAATATATGAAAGGTTTTACAACCAAGGCTTTGCATACTCATTACAAACCAAATAAAGAAGACGGAGCTATCATTCCGCCTATTCATCTAAGTTCAACTTTTAAATTTGGAAATGAGGGTGGCTATGACTATTCGCGAACTGTTAACCCAACGAGAGTCATACTGGAACAAACATTAGCCAGTCTTGATGGTAATTCTTTTGGCCTGGCTTACAGCTCCGGTTCCGCTGCATTGGCTAATATTGTAGCTTTATTAAAACAAAATGAAGCAATATTATTTTCTAGTGATGCTTATGGCGGAACCTATCGTTTTATTGTTCGGGTTGCCGGTAATCAAGGAATTAAGTACAAAATTGTTGATCTCACTGATTATTCTCAAACTGAAGGCTTATTAAAAACAGGAGAAATCAAAATAATTTGGGTTGAAACTCCTACTAATCCTTTATTGAAGGTCGTGGATATTTTAAGATTATCAAAGCTTGCAAAAAAATATAAATCGTTACTCGTGGTTGACAACACTTTTGCCTCACCAATTATTCAACAACCTGCCAAATTAGGAGCAGATATTGTGGCCTACTCAACGACAAAATATATCAATGGCCACAGCGATGTCATAGGAGGAGCCTTGACAACAAGTAATAAAGAGCTTTACACAAAATTAAAATTTTTACAAAATGCCATTGGGGCGATTCTTTCCCCATTTGATTCTTGGCTAACTTTGCGGGGTCTAAGGACTTTAGAATTACGCATGGAACGTCATATTGATAACGCTGAAAAAATAGCCTTGTTTTTGAGTAACCATAAAAAAATTAAAACCGTATTTTATCCAGGACTATTTACCGGTGAACAAAGAAAAATTGCAAAAAAACAAATGAAACGGCCAGGAGGGATGTTGTCCATTGAAATAAAGGAAAAATATAGTGTCAAAAAATTTCTCGACTCTTTAAAATATTTTCCTTTAGCTGAAAGTCTTGGCGGAGTTGAATCACTGATCGACCATCCGGCTTCAATGACTCATGCATCTATACCAAAGGCAGAGCGGGAAAAAATTGGATTGACCGATGGATTACTTAGAATATCGGTTGGAATCGAGAATATTGAAGACTTGATTGAAGATTTGAAACAAGCCCTTAAAAAAACTTGAAGAAAAAGTTTTTTTAGCAACTACCAGCTCCTAGAAAGAAGGTTAATTTTTTAGCGTAGATTAATCTTCAGAAGGGAGTTTTTTTATGCTAAAATTTATTAATAGTTTATAATTATACAAATATGGATAAACAAAACTTAGATGATCTCAGACATTCCTGTGCACATTTGTTGGCAGCAGCCGTCCTTGATATATACCCTGATGCCAAAAGGACGATTGGGCCGGCAATTGAAGATGGGTTTTACTATGACTTTGATTTTGGTACGAAAAAAATTTCTGAAGATAGTTTTTCGAGGATCGAACAGAAGATGCATGAGCTGGTTAAAAAATGGGGTAAGTTTGAGATGACTGAATTGAGCATTAAAGAAGCGGCTGAGTTATTTAAAGATAATGAGTATAAAGAAGAACTGATTAAAGGAATTGTTGAAAAAAAAGAAAAGATAACCGTCTATAAATCCGGTGAATTTTCAGATCTCTGCCGTGGTGACCACGTTGTCCACCCCAGGGGTGACCTAAAATATTTTAAACTTTTATCAATCGCAGGAGCATATTGGAGAGGTGACGAGAAAAATAAGATGTTAACCAGAATTTACGGAACCGTTTTTCCCACTAAAGCTGAACTCGATAAGTATCTTTGGCAACTTGAAGAAGCAAAAAAAAGGGATCATAAAAAATTAGGCCCTCAGCTAGATTTATATCATTTTCAATCTGAAGCACCAGGAATGCCATTTTGGCATCCAAAAGGAATGATTTTGAGAAATATTCTATTGGAATTTTCAAGAAGAATTCAAGCAGGATATCAATATAAAGAAGTACAAGCGCCGAATTTGCTTGATGTGGAAATTTTTAAAAAATCTGGACACTGGGACCACTATAAAGACAATATGTTTTTTGCTGAAGGTTGGGGAGACAAGCTGTTTGCCCTACGGCCAATGGACTGTCCAGGCACAATTCAAATATATAAATTTACTCCTAAATCTTATAAAGATCTGCCCTTAAGGTTTTCTGAGTATGGCACGGTAACTAGAAACGAAAAGTCCGGCGAACTGAATGGACTTTTTAGAGTGGCTCAAATTACACAAGATGATGCTCATATTTTTGCAAGACCAGACCAGATAAAAGATGTTGTTAAAGAAACAATGAAGTTAGCGGAGGAAATCTATAAAGTTTTTAAAATTCCTTACAAAGTTTACCTTTCAACCAGGCCTGACGATTATATGGGTGAATTAGAAACTTGGGAAAGAGCAGAGCAAAGTTTAAAGGCAGCCATGAAAGAACAAGGGATACCTATGTTAGTCAAAGAAAAAGACGGTGCTTTTTATGGACCAAAAATAGACTATCAGCTCGAGGACTCGCTAGGACGAACTTGGCAATGCGGAACAATCCAACTAGATTTTCAAATGCCTTCTGTTTTTGATTTAAATTATACGGGCGAAGATGGAAAAGACCATCGGCCGGTAATCATTCATAGAACAATTATGGGTTCGATTGAAAGATTTATAGGTATATTAATGGAGCATCATGCAGCG
>CAYIVY010000035.1:0-8541 GCA_964366945.1 uncultured Gammaproteobacteria bacterium | reverse complement strand
CCGTAATCTATGTTGACGGCGGATGGTTAAGTCAGTAAGATGAAACTATGACCTTAACCGAACTTTCTTATTATTTTCGAAAGTTTCTACCATACTTTGTTTTATTTAGTCTTATTTTTTTAATATTCTTTTATTCAATCAAATTAACGTTAATTTATTTAAATTCCAATAAAAACCCAACAATCTATCTTGATAAAAGTCTTGGAAATATTGGTCCACCTATAATTCCTCAATCAATTACTAGTACCGGTTTTAAATTTACTTTAGATACGATTGAAGGGGCTCCGGTTACTGCTACTGAAACGGCTAAAATTTTTTTCTTACCTAAGTTTAACCCTCGTTTTGGATATAGTGAAAAAATTTATTTAATCGCTAGGAGTTTTGGTTTTGATACAACTGTGGTTAAACATCAGTTGAACGATAAAATTGCTTCCTTTATAGACAATGAAAAAACTTTAAAAATTGACATCTCAAACTTTAATTTTGAATTTGACAGAAAAATTGATGGCGCATTACTGACTAATTTAGAATTAAACATTCCCTCAGAAATTGAGATTCAAAATAAAGCCATTGATTTTTTAAAAAAGATCGGACGTTATCCTGATGAATTGGCAAAAGGATCAACTAAAGTAACTTATCTAAAATATAACATAGGCAATGAAAATTTCATTAATGTTGAAAGGCCAGATATGGCTCAGTTGGTTGAGGTCGATTTTCAGCGACCTGATATTGATAATTTTGATGCGGTTACACCGAGATTTTTTACGAGTCAGAATTATGTGATTATGCTTTTTGAAGGTAAAGACTATACAATAATCAAAAGTCAAGTTGCCTTTTTTGAAAAATCTGACGATCAGGTTGGGATCTACCCGATAAAAACAGGCGATCAAGCATGGGCAGAGCTGAATAATGGTCATGGCATGGTCGTGGCTGGAACCAAAGACCAGAACAACATTGTAATCAAAAGCATGAAACTTGGTTATTTAGATCCGGATATCTATCAAAATTACCTGCAACCAGTCTATGTGTTTTTAGGTGAAGAAAATTTTGCGGCTTACGTTCCAGCAGTAAAAGAATGATATCCGATGTTTTCTTCAATCCACCGGATGATGTTTCTCGTATCATTAAATCGATCTTGGCTTTTTAAAATAACAATTAAAAATTGGTGACCATTTTTTTTGTAGAAAGAAACCAAATTTTCTCCAGCATTTTCCGTGTAACCAGTTTTTAATCCACCCAATCCCTGAATCTCTCCTAGTAGTTTATTGACATTAGTTAGTTGATGAAAATATTTGAAGTCAACATCGGAGATAGTGATTTCTTTGGTAGAAACGATTTTGGCGAGATAGGGATTCTTCAACAGTTCTCTGGCCGCTAACGTCAGATCAAATGGTGTCGTATATTGATTTTGATCGTCAAGTCCGGCTGGATTTTTAAAATCAGAGTTACTCATCCCTAAAGATTTAGTTTTTTCATTAACTTTTTTCATAAACTTTTCTCGACCGTAATTATCAGACAAAGCAAAGGCGGCATCATTGGCGGAATGAACTAAAGTTCCATATAACAAATTTTCTATAGTAATTTTTTCACCGGGAACAAGATTCATTATCTGTCCGTCTTCAACGGTTTTCTTAATTGTGATTATATTTTCAGGTTTGTATAGATCATATGAAACTAAAGCAGTCATTATTTTAGTTGTTGAAGCCGGAAAAAAACTTTGTTGAGCATTTCTTTCTAAAATCGGGGTAAAGGAAGGGAGATCAACCAAATAAATTCCTTCGGCCGAAACTTCTGGATAATAAGGGAATTTTAAATATGGTACAGGATTAATTTTAAGTTTTGATATGGGCGTTATCTTCTTGATTACTTTCCTGTTATAGGCAAATAAGTGAAAAAAATATGAGTCACCAGGGTAGGATAAAAATAATATGGTAAAAAAAATAAATAAAAGATAGAGTCTAAAACGCATAGAATTTTAACGATTTAAGAATTTATTTTAATTCCAAGTTCTTTTAATTGTCCATCTGATGCCGGAGATGGCGCTTCCATTACCGATATTTTTCCACCTGAGGATGCCGGAAAAGCCATCACTTCACGAATTGATGGTTCACCCAAAACTGTAAATAAAAAACGGTCAATACCAGGGGCAATGCCGCCATGAGGGGGGACCCCATAACCAAAAGCTTCAAGCATATGTGAGAACTGTTTTTTTTGTTCTTCATTGAAGCCAATTAGGTCAAAAACTTTTTTTTGAATTTCTGGCTGATGAATTCTAATTGAACCACCGCCAACCTCATAACCATTTAAAACCATATCATGTTGAAGTCCCCTTACTTTTAAAGGGTTCTTATCCAAAAGAAGAACATCATCAGGATGGGGAGCAGTAAACATATGATGAGAGGGGGCAAATTTCGCTTTGCCGGAACCGTAGAAAAAATCTTTTTCTGATTGTTCGGAAAAAAGAGGAAAATCAATTGTCCAAGAAAACGATAGCTCATTTGGGTCCGCTTTATTTTTTCTTAAATCCGGTTTATCTGTACCATATTTTTCCATGACATATTTGTGAGAAAGACGTGGCCAAGGAGTTTGAGAAATATGCTTTTCCGGAAAAATTTCTTTGACGAGACTGGTAAATAAATCTTCAGCCAAAGTAATAATATCGTTTTGTTCGACAAAAGACATCTCTAAATCGAGCTGGGTAAATTCTCCGTAAGCCCGATCGCGTCTTGGATCTTCATCACGAAAACAACGAGCAATTTGAAAATATCTTTCAATTCCGGCTACCATTAAAAGTTGCTTATACTGTTGGGGTGATTGAGGAAGAGCGTAAAAATTACCCTTTTGTAGGCGGGATGGAACTAAGAAATCCCGAGCACCTTCAGGAGTAGTTTTGGTCAGAATTGGAGTTTCAATTTCAAGAAAACCGAGTTCAGCTAAATAATTTCTAATAAACATTGTTGACTTAGATTTAAGAATTAGATTTCTCGTCATTCGTGGGCGTCGGATATCAAGGTAGCGATATTTTAATCGCCTCTCTTCATCTATATCATAACCATCACCTTGAACAGGGATGGGGAGAGGGAGAGCTTTAGAAATAATTTTTAGCTCTTTAGCCTCGACTTCAATTGTTCCAGTCTTAAGTTTTGGATTGACTAATTTTTCCGGACGTTTTTTAACAAGACCTTTAATATAAACAACATCCTCGGTTGATAAGACTTTAAACTCTTCTCCTCCAACAACTTGGACGATGCCCGTCCGATCCCTCAAATCTATAAATACTATTTTTTTATGATCGCGTATAGTACCTACCCAACCATACAGCCGAACTTCTTCCCCAATTTGACTAACCGTCTGATCGACAAATAAGTTTTTCATATTTACATTAGTTATATTACATTAGTATTTTATAGTTATCAATCTTGGATAATGTTTTTAACAAATCCTTTCAGTCTTTCTCTTCCATTCCAACGGTCAATATCTAAAGTATAGATTATGTTAATTGAATCTCCCCTTGAGAGTTCTTTAAATTTATCCGCTTGATTGAAGGCAATGAATTCGTAGCCATCAACAAATATTTTTAAGTGGGCGTTAGTTTTTCCGAGTAATTGAGCCCCTGTCAACACTCCTTGGCTATAAAAAGTTGGTTTTGGATTACCCATACCGAAAGGTTCTAATAATTCTAATGAATTTACTAACGATATATTAATTTTGTTTAAAGGAATCTTCAAATCTGCTTCAATTTTTCTTTCTAAATCTTTATGACTAATTAACTTTTCTGACCTATCCTTGACGGCCGTCACGAATAGGTCAAGCTGATTTTTTTCTAAAGTAAAACCCGCTGCTTGTTTGTGCCCTCCAACATCAATCAAATACTTCTTTAATGAGCGTAAGAATTCGGTGATATGAAAAGTACTAATAGATCGGGCTGATCCTTTATAATTTTCACCACTTTTTGTTAAAACCAAAGTCGGTCGGTAAAATTCTTCGGCGATTTTTGAAGCAATCAAACCAATGATACCTTCGTGCCATTTTTCGGAAACCAAAATAATTATTTTAGGTAGAGACGCAAAATTTTGCGTCTCTACATCCAACATTTTTCGGGCTTCTTCAACAGATTTTTTTACTAAATCTTGTCTTTCGATATTAATATTTCCGATTTTGTGAGCCAAATCATAGGCATTTTTTTCATTGTTTGTGCACAATAGTCTTAGGGCGTCAATAGCATGTTCTAGTCTTCCAATGGCATTAATACGGGGAGCAATAATAAAACCAATGTCATATGGTGTGATATCCTTATCTTCAGTTCCGGACTCTCTCATTATTTGCTTTAATCCAACGCGTTTTGTTTTTTTAAAAGCCTCAAGTCCATATTTTACGATTGAGCGGGAAGATCCGATGAGTGGAACAAGATCGGCAATCGTGCCGATAGCGGCGAGGCCCAAATAATCGGTTTCAAAATTATTTTGTAGAGACGCAAAATTTTGCGTCTCTACGGGGGAAAATGAATTAAATATTTCTTTGGCAAAAATGTAGGCAACCCCAGAGCCGGAGAGAACTGGAATATGGAAAATTGCCTCGGCTTTTTTCGGAATAGTCTTCCCTTTTAAATGATGATCGGTAACAATAATTTTTATTCCAATTGATGCAGCATACTCGATTTCTTTGATTTTGGTAATGCCATGGTCAACGCTAATAATTAAAGCCGGGTCAAATTTTTTTTTAACATTATTAATTCCTTTTTTGGAAAATCCATAACCTTCCAATTTTCGATGTGGAACGTAGGGCATTACTTTAAAACCCATTAGAAATAACGTTTCCCAAAGAATGGCGCCTCCTGTAATACCGTCCGCGTCATAGTCAGTATAGACAACAATCATCTGATTTTTTTCTTTGATTTCTGCAAGAATTTTTAGAGCTTTTTTAAACGGTTTATTATAAGAATCAAAGTTATTGAGGGTCAGAGTAAGAGGAGAAGGTGGGTTGAGGAATTCATCAATGTTTTTTATTTGACGTGACTTAATAAGAAGATTGACGATTTCTTTGTTGGTTAATTTATCACTGGATTTAATTTCGTTTTTGAAAGTAATTTTCATATTTATTCAAGCGCCTTATTTTTTGCCTCGACCTCCAACATGTTTGTTGACTCTAACTTCTGTCCCAGCGAAGAGAAAGTTTTTGATACTTGTGAAGTTTGATTATAGGCGTTAGTAACATGTTTATTTAAAATTGATAAAGCCTCGTCGGTCCTTTGATAATCTTTTTTGATTGCTTGCAAGATCTTTAAAATTTCTTTGGCCTTAGTCTCAATTTTTTCACCTTCAAACGAAATTAGAATGGCCTTAATATAAGCATAAAAACTCATCGGAGATACCGGAAGAACACGATTTTGTCCGGCATAGTCAAATATTTCTTCATTATTTATTAATTCGTAGTATATGCTTTCTGAAGGGATATACATGAGGGCATAATCAAGAGTTTTTTCTTCAGTCAAGATATATTTTCTGGCAATATCGTCGACGTGTTTTTTTACATCTTTTACAAAATCTTTTCTTATTTGTGAAATTTCTTCTTTATTGGTTGTTCTGGCAATTTTTTTAAAAGTATCAATGGGGAACTTTGAATCAATTGGTATTAAACCTTGCGAGGTAATAAGAACAGCGTCGACGATTGATCCGGTTTTAAAATGATACTGCAGTTTATAAGAAGATTTTGGGAAGTTTTGAGCCAGAAGTTCTTTTAAAACATGTTCCCCGATATTTCCGCGCAGTTTTGGAGAGGTTAGATATTCCTGTAAATCTTTCATTGACCTGCCAATTTCGGAGAACTCACCAATAGTCCTTTGTACTGAGGCAAATATTTCTAAATTTTTAGTTAGTTTTTGGTCAACTGATAGATTTGATGTTTTTAACCATTGAACAAGGTCGGATGAAAGCGTGGTTTTTTCCTCAAGACGATTAAACCAGAGTCGGATAATAAAAAGAGTAACCAAAAATAAAACAAAAGCAACGATTAAAACCGGATTCATGCAGATATTATATCAAACCACCGTTTTTGAAAATTTTTGGCTTTAGCCATTCTTGACTAGTCTGTGGTTTTTCCGTTTGGATTTCTTTTTCCACTGACTCAATGGGGGTAGACTTTGGTACTTCCGGATTACTTCCATAGGTGGAGTTCATTACAGTTGGTTGTTGTCTGACTTTAAAAACTTTTTTGACGGCTCCTAGTCGAAGCAAAGCGGCTATATGTTCAAATGTTTCTGCATTAGTGGAATAAGAAGTGAAGTTATTGGTTGAAGCAGCGACTCCATTATAAAGATTAGTCGCCATATCCCGATCAATTTCAATCCGTAAAGTTTGTAGAACCGATAAAATCAACTCGGAAATAGAGGAAGTAGTTTTATTAACATAGTTGACAGTGCCAAAATAAGCATTGGTTAAATGACGGTCAATATTAATAATATCTTTTCCAGTAAACTGGTTCTGGTTATCTGTATAGATTGTTCCTAGGCTGTTTAAACTAGGTGTATCAATAATAATAATCATATCAACCTGACCACCGGTATAAGAAAAATTAACTTGATTAGGTTGTAATTTTTGAAATCCGGGTCGTGGAGTAACAACAAGGTTAAAAGTTTCACCTTGAATATTGTAATCAACTTTATCAATTGCTCCATCGGTATAGGGGAAAGAAACCATCAAACTATCACCACCAGCGCCAATGTTTGTTTGAAACTTATCAGAAGCAATCAAGTCAGATGACGGTTTTTGACTGCAAACAAGTGAGACGGTTTTCCCCATCTTATTTAAAGCTAAATAAAGAGAAGTTGATGCCGCAATTGCATCTATGGATGGATTGGGCGGAATAACAATTACAGACGACCGGCATTTGGTAGTAATTTCTTGAATCCGTAATAGGGTGTTTTGGTTATTATCCATATTTCTTATAGGATGGATTTTACCACATCTCCTACCACAAAGTCAAGCGGCGGTCCAAAGATCATTCCCGCTTCTTGACCCTTCTTTACCTCACTGACAACCTTAGCTCTAATTTTTAAAGACACTAATTTGGTCTTTCCTATAAGTTTATTTTTTCGAAAGCATTCTAATTCGTCACCAAGATTAATTTTTCCTTTAGTAACCATGATTCCAAATATTTTTTCTCTTTCAATTATAAAGTTAGCTAAGATTTTAGCTTCACCTTTAAGGTTTTTTTCTTTTTCCTCTTTTTCTTTAATCAGATTCGCAACTTCGTTAAGCTCATCTAAAAGCTCATAGATTATCTGATATGACTTAATAATCACTTTTTCTTGTTTGGCTAAATCTGCTGCTTCGGCACTTGTTTTAACTGTATAGCCGATAATGATTGATTTGGTAGCCTTAGCTAAAAAAATATCGGATTTATTAATCTCTCCGACGGCTAAAAGAACAATATCAAGATTAGTATTATCTTTTAAAGAATTTTTTAACGCCTCAACACTACCTTGTGAATCAGCTTTAATAATGGCAGCTAGCTTTTTTTCGACTACCGGTGTTTTCAAAACATCTTCTAGAGTTAAAGCTTTCTGGACAGTAGGCAATTCTTCATTGGTTATTGGTAATTGGTTATTGGAAATTGATTTAATTACCCCTCCAACTTCAGGGATATAATTAAATCCCAAAATTTCAAATGGGCTAGACGGTAATACTTCAGAAATACTTGAACCTCGATCATCGATTAAAGACTTAACTTTTATTTTTTGATCATTTACAAAAAGAGTATCAGCAATTTTTATCATACCGTCTTTAATAATCGAACTGACAACAATTCCCCTCCGATCTTTTTTTGTCTCAATAATATATGCTAAGGCAGGATTTTTTTCGTTAAAAATAAGTTTTTAGTCAGAGGCAATAAAAAGGATTGTTTCTAAAAGCTCGTTGATCCCGACTCCAGTTTTGGCTGAAACTAATACTACGGGTACATTACCACCTTTGTCTTCGGTCATTACTTCATACTTCAAAAGATCGTTCTTAACTTTGTCAGGATTTGTTTCGGGTAGATCTATTTTATTAATAACAACAATATAAGGAATTTTTGCGGCCTTGATATGGGCAATTGATTCAGCCGTTTGCGGCATGACTGAGTCTTTGCCGTCAATTAAAAGCAAAGCAATATCAGACACGTCAGCCCCTCGGGCGCGCAATTTAGTAAAAGCTTCATGACCAGGAGTATCAATAAAGGTGATTTTATTAGTTTTATAATCCTTAAACTCAGTGGTTATCTCATAAGCTCCAATTTTTTGAGTAATACCACCATATTCACGATCCGTAATATTACTTTTTCTAATATAATCAAGTAGAGTAGTTTTTCCGTGATCTACGTGACCCAAGATGGCAACAATCGGGGGACGAGTGTTCATAGAGTTATGCCTTTGGTTTTTCTTCACTAATTTTAGTTTGTATAATGTCTATCTCAAACCCCGTCAGTCTTGAGGCCAAATTAACGTTGATGCCACCTTTTCCAATAGCTAAAGGCGCTTCTTTTTCCTCAACCGTTACTTTTGCT
>CAYIVY010000034.1:0-8611 GCA_964366945.1 uncultured Gammaproteobacteria bacterium | reverse complement strand
CATCCGGAATCAAAAGACGAATGACGTGAGAAACATTCTTATCTTTTATATCTCTGACTATTTCCTTTTGATTTGATAAACATAATTGATCGTATTTTGGAACTTGTTTTTTAGCTTGTTGTTCTTCGCGCATTTTTGTCAATCTTTCTGGAGAACAAATGCAATAATAGGCTTTCCCTTTGGTAACCAATTCTTCGGCGTATTTTTTATAGACTTCCAATCTTTCCGACTGACGATAAGGAGCATAGGGTCCGCCAACTTCCGGAGATTCGTCGGCAACCAAACCAATTCGATCAAACGTTTTTAAAATCTGTTTTTCTCCGCCTTCAACCAATCTGGTTCTATCGGTGTCTTCAATTCTGATAATAAATTGGCCGTTATTTTTTTTGGCCCAGGCCCAGTTCATAAGAGCGGCAGCAATACTGCCGACGTGAACGTCTTTACCCGTAGGTGATGGAGCGATTCTGGTTCTAACCATATAACCGAATTATATAACACCTAACTGGATTATTTTATTCACATTGACAGTCTTCTTCGCAGCAACCAACTATATCTTCAAAACTTTCCTCGACTACTTGCCAGCTAATATTTTCAAAAAACGAATCAATATAACCGGCCCGATTGACCCCATAGTCAATAAAATATGCATGCTCATATGTATCAAGGGCTACTAATGGTTCAACACCCCATATAGTATAAGTATTTTGAGAATCACCTAAATAATTAACTAATCTTCCTTCTCGATAATTCCAACCTGTCCAAACCCAACCTCGAGCGGAAATTCCGGTTGCCTTTAAATCTTTTTTGAAATTTTCAAAACTGCCAAAATCTTTTACTATTTGTTTGAGTAATTTACCTGTTGGTTCTCCTCCTTTATCTCCAAGATGTCCAAAATAAATCTCATGATTAATAATACCACCCCAAGCAAAAGACAGTTCAACCTTGAGTTCTCTGATCGCAGAAAAAACTTGATTTGCTTTTGCTAAATCATCATCTTTTAACCCAGATAATTTTTCCTGAATCTCATTATATTTATTTACATAACCCGTATACAATTTTAAATGTTCTTCTACTGTCTTTTTAGATATACCCTTCATTGATAAAATCTTATCCGAAAATTTTTTTGGCTCTACTTTTATAACTTTCATATTAATCTAATATTAAATTAGTAATAGTAAAATTATACATTATCATTGAAATTTTTTGTCAATTGATTTATTATACTATTACTTTATAAGTACAAGTATCAATATGGAATCGTTTTTCTCCTAAAGGAAGCTCTATCTGTCAGGCTCGCTTCCGGCCAACAAAATAATAGTTCGCTTCTGCTTTTAATAATTATCTTCTTATAGATATGCCTCTAGAGAATCAAGCAATTCCTGAACAAAATAAAACAGATCATATTCAAGCTGCTTGCGGTGCGTGTCCACTACTCGCGATTTGCGCAGCCAAAAGAAGTACTTATGAATTAAGTGGAGAAGATGTTATAGAAAAACTAGGAAAACAAAATCATGCTGAGTATATGTCAAAATTAGAAACTTCTCCACAAGAAGCGTCAGCAATGTTGAGACCAGTCTCAATCGAGCAAGAAGTAGTTACTATCCCAGCCAATACTCTCGCAGAACCAGAGGTAATAACGGCTTCTGAAGAAATGCCGGATACAGAAATTAAATACATATCGTCAATTACTCAAAAACAGCCTTTAGTAGCGATAGAAGATCCTACTATTACTCTACCTAAAATAGTAACAATACCAGAAGAACTAATGGAACCTGTTGATATAGAAATTAAACAACCAGATGTTGAAATCAAACCAGAACTGGAGATGAAAAAATCAGAACCAAAAATGGACGTCGTTATTTCTGCACCTGTGACTAAAAGTCAAATAGACTCTCCAGTTCTACCCGAAATTGAACCAATAATCAGCTCTCCAAAACCAACTATTCCTGAAAAACAAATTGTTTTTGAATATAAAGCTAAAGAACCTCATTCCATCCTTGCTGTGCCACTTTTTGACCTTGCAAGGATGATTCCCCATCTTCCTTTTGATGAATCTCAGGGTAAGCGCTGGAATAACAGAACGGAAGTAAAGAAAGACAGTTCACAAGAGATCCAAATTGTCATAAATAGTGATAAAAAACCTTCAGAAAAAATCAGCTTTCAGGATTTAAATCCTAGTAAATCTAAGAATGCAGATGTTAAAAAGGAACACAAAATAAAAAAAAGAACATTAAAGAAAGAAGAAAGTTCTTCAGCAAAAATATTAAAAACTGATTTAAAAAATACAAGGTTGGATTCACTCCTTGCTCCATCGCCGTCAGGAGCGCGCGAGAATAACAAAGATCGTAAGAAAAAAATGGTTATAAAAAGAAGGGATCCTATTTTTAAAGATTCAATAATAAAAATCGGGAGAAAAACAAAGGGGGTAATCTTTAATAGAGAGGATTTTATTTTTGATGGAAAAAGAAGTAGAAGAAAAGTAAGACAAAATATAGATAATATTTTGCCTCAAAAAAAAGAAAATCGAACAAGAAAATTAAAAGAAAAAAGAGCTATAAAGCTAACAAAAAAAATTAGGAAAGGTTCAATAACAGAAGTAGAAACAAAGAGAGAGGGAGTAATTTTTTCGAAAAGAGCGATGAGAAAAGATATTTTTGAGGTATCAGAAGTAAATAAAGCCGAATTTAAAATAAATTTATTTTTTAAAAAGAACGAAAAAATATTCCAGCTGTTATCAGAAGTAGTATCGATAAAAATCAAAACGGTAAAAAAAGAAGGGCGCAAACAAAAAACCACCACCTCTAAAGAAAAGTTTAACAAATTTAAAAAAAATGAAGCAGGTTTAATAATGATCCTTTACCTTGCTCACCAGATTATTTTATTCAGTAATCTTATTGACACCCAAACAAACGCTCAAACTGCCGCCGTCTCAACAACTGAAGATTATAATAGTAATTATGATAATATACGTGATAGAAATGAAGCTTTCCAAGAGATCAACGGTGTTCTTATGCAAAAACAGAATACAAATATGCATGCCGTCATCAAATATATCTTGACTATTTTTTTTCTAATAAATCAGGTCGTTTTTTGACGGTTTCTTCGCTGGCTTTCTGTAACTGCCATTCTTTAATTTTTTTATGATTTCCTGATAAAATAATTTCCGGTACTTTTTTTCCAAGAAATTCTTCTGGTCTCGTGTATTGAGGATATTCTAATAATTTTTTACCATCGATATTAAAAGTTTCGTTTTTAGTTGCTTCTTTTTTTTTCAAAACTCCTGGAACGAGACGAACGATTGAATCAACAATGGCTGACGTGGTAATTTCTCCACCGGTCATAATAAAATCTCCTAAAGAAATTTCTTCATCAACATAATCCAATACCCGCTCATCAACTCCCTCATAATGTCCGGAGATGATTATTAAATGGTCTAGTTGTGAGTATTCTTGGGCTTTTTTTTGATCAAATTTTTTTCCCTTCGCTGAAGTTAAAATTATTTTTGTTTTAATTTTTGAATTTGAAATTTTATTAGAAATTGCGAATTGAATCGCTTTATATAGAGGTTCTACTCGTAAGACCATCCCCGCTCCTCCACCATATGGTCGATCATCAACAGTTCCATAATCGTCAATAGCAAAATCTCTCAGATTAATCAGTTCGATCTCAACTAATTTTTTATTTTGGGATCGCTTGACTATACTTTCTTCAAAAAAACCAGTGATCATTTTTGGAAACAGAGTGATTATTGAGATTTTCATTGATAAAATTATAGCAACATGAAAACAGTTATTCTTAAGTTTATTCGTTTTTACCAAAAAACCAGATTTTTTCACGGAACTATTGCTCGGCAGTTATTTTTGACTGATCAAGACTGTCGTTTTGTTCCAACCTGTTCGGAATATACTTATCAGGCCGTAAAAAAATTTGGGACTGCCAAAGGATTGCTCATCGGTCTCAAACGAATTATACGTTGCCATCCTTGGAGCCAAGGCGGCTATGATCCACTTTCAAAAAAGTAGCCAAGAGAAGACCGATCCAGACAATAAAAGAAGCTATGCTTATTCTTTTACCAAGTTCAAATGATCGAGATATATAATGAAAACGAACTTCATGATGTCCGGCGTTAACAAATATTGCTCTTTGATTAATGTTAGCTGGATAAATTTTTATTTGTTTTCCATCAACAGACGCCTGCCATCCGGGATAAAAACTGTCCGCAATGACTAAAATACTATCACTTTTATTTTTAACATCAACTATTAATTCTTGATCTGTGTCTTTTATTAATTTAATTTGATTGACTGACTGCTTAAGATTTTTTTTTGCAAACTTTCCTTCAATTACGGCCATAGTTAACGGATCAAAATTTTTTGAATTGATTGTTTTTAATGCTTGATCTTCATTTTCAACTAATAGATAATCGCTAATAAAACGTATCCTTGGCAAATACTGAATATTTTCGTATATATGAAATGGGGGCCAAGTTTTAGTAGCTGGTGGAGTAATGGTTTTAAGCAGTTGAAGATCTGGATCTACAAATTTAAAAGGAGAGATTAAAAATCGAGTACTGGTTAAATTAAGAATTTTTTTATGAAGTGGTGTGGAGATAGCGGTGAGATTAACTAAGTTTCCTTTAGCTTCGTTAATAAGAAGTGATTGGATTAGTTTCTGTCTTTGTGTTAATAAGCCAAAGTAAACTCCTGTTTGAGTATGTCCGTACAAAAGATTCACATTGGAATCAAGGCTATTATTGGCAAAAAGATAGTATGATGTATCCTGCCATCCTTCAGTTTGTAATTCATTCATATATGACCACATCCCTCCTGATGTATAGATTCTTCCTGGCTTATCTTTTAAAAAAGTTGAAGACTCCGGTGGCTCAAACAGATCTTTAATAGGTACCGTTGGGTGGTATAGATAGACGATAGTCAGACTTGATAAAAAAACAAAGATTATTAATATAAATTTAGCGGCAAACATGTTGATTTTTTTGGAACGCCATCTCTCCAAACCATAACCGGCTAAAACTGATAATGAAAAAATCATCAAGACTAAAAATCTTGCTGGAATTTGAAAATAATTAAAAGGAGGAAATAAATAGACAAATAAAATTGGAGAATATTTACCCAGTACTAAAAAAATAGAGACTGTCAGTAGTAGGATAATTGCTTTTTCATAATCTGACTTTTTTGCTTTATTAAAAATTCCAAAAAAAACTAATATTAAAGGAATGAGGCCAGTATAGGCGACTTTTTCCCAGAAAATATCTATTCCTTGTTGGTTAAATAACTTATAACTGGCATTGGCGGGATTGCCAAAAATAAATGGATATAACAACGTCAAAAAATATTTAGGTGTAAATGACTGGGTAGTTGCATTATTAAATGAAAGATTTTGACTGCGGACAGAAAATGATTTGAACTCAAATGCAGGAACTATCTGGATACTAGACATGGTTATGCCAAAAACTATGGCAAGTGTTAGAAGTAATATTCTTTTAAACTTAACACTAAATCTTTCCTTTTTAATTATTATCAAATAAGAAGAAATAATAATTATTCCTAACAATGTAATAAAAACATACTGTGGATGACTGATAAAGATCTGCTGCGAGATAACAAATGCTAAAATTAAAGCGTCTCTGATATTAAGTTTATCAATCGCCCTTAAAGCTAATAAAAAAACCAAGGGCAGTAAACAAGATGCTGTAAAGACAGTCTGATGTTGTATACGAAAAATGAATGCCCCAGAAAATGAAAAAACAATCGCTACAAAGATAGAAGCAGACCGTGAAAGTTTTAAATATCTGACAAAACCGTAAGTAGATAGAAGAGCGATTAAGGTAAATAAAAGATAAAGAAGATTCGTCGAGAGAGCAGGGGGAAAGAATGACAAGAGTATATAATCAATTATATTAAAAATACTAAACTGCCCACTTACTAAGAGTGGAATACCTGTACCAACCTGGTTGGTCCATAAAGGAATTTCCTGCAATTTAATTAGTTGAGTTAATAGATAACGAAAAGAAAAAATATTTATAATGTCAGAACGTCCTAAGTCCGGAGTAAAATAAACTGATAAACGAGGTAAAAAAAGATTTCCGTAAAAAATGACTGTTAAAATAATAAAAATAAACAAAGGCAAAAGTTTGTTAATTATTTTTTTCATAAAAATCTTGTTTTTGATATAAGGTTACATTCTTTTTCATAATAATTGGTTTTAAAAACTTGTATTTGAGATCTTTTTCTTGAGAGATGTCTCTTTCATCCTGACCAAAAAATACCCAAGCCGTCTTTGTCTTTTTTAAAAAAGATTGAGCCTCATTTTCAGTCATCTGATTACTAAAAAATCTATTAATTTTTTGAGTTCGGTTATGAAAGTCTGGCGTCTGAAACTCATGACCAGCCCAAACCCTTTTTGTAGTCTGAGCCGGAATAATATTAGAAATTCTATAAGAAGCTAAGACTCCTTGTTCATCACTACCGTTTAATCGCAAATAATCTATAACCATTCCCTCATCGGCAGATAAATATACCCATCGATTTTCTGAACTTTCGTTCAAACGTTTTAAAGTAATATAAAATGAAATCGGAGTACTAAAAAGAATAACTATTAATGCTAAAGAAATGTAATTCAGATTAAACTTTTTAGTTAACCAGCCTATTCCTTTTACCGCCAAAATTACAACAGGAAACCATAGTCCCCGAATTAATAGTCTCTGAAATCCAAAAGGTAGATAGATAATCAACCAACCGAATATAAACCAAGTTTTTAAAAAATTAACTTCTTCTTTATCTACTTGAGAAAACAAACCCACTAAGGCCAGTAAGAATAATATCCCCCAACCCAATATGATGAGTAGCGGTCCGGGAGATTTTTGTACTTGAAGCATTAATCCGGAAAAGCCTGGATTATCTATTAAGGTCTTTCCAATAGTTATAAACCAACTTATTCCCGCCAGCCCAAGATAAAATATAACTAAAAAATTATTAGTTATATCATTCTTAAACCAGTTAAAGCTCGCCCAAGCAAAAAATATTACCATTAATGTAAGAAAGCTATAAGGATGAAAAAATGACATTAAAAAAGCACTGATGGCTCCAAAAATCAAAAATTTATGCTTCTTTCCAGTTCTTCCTAACCAAAAAAAACCAATCGTTAACAAAAATAGGCTTGAACTAATGGCTTCATGAGGCCGGCGAAAAGCACTTTCTAAATTAAAACCGGGTTGACCAACATCGGGAAGAACGAGTTGGGGAAAAAATAACCAGCCCAGTCCGCCACCAAAGATGAGAATGATGTAAATAATGATTTTTTCTTTTTTTTCTTTAATAAAAATTCCCAAAAACCACCAAACAATGACTCCAAAAATTGAGCTCAAAAAAATTGCTGCCATGTGGAAGGATAAGGGGTTGGATATGTTTAAAAATTTTGTTAGTTTACCAATTAATACATAGGCCGTATAAATAAATAACGGTCTTATTGATTGAGTATCATATAAGTTTGGAAAAGCCAAGTTTCCTCGTTTTCCCCAACCGATAGCACTAAAGTAGACGTTATGATCCCATGGATCAAACCAAGATACTTGCCCTCCATACCATCTATCAGCCGGTTTTGATAAATATTTTACTAAATCTGGTCCGCGACTTAATAAATTAACGAAAAAAATTACTGCAAAAACAATAATTACAGTCGACCAACTAAGTTTTAGTCTATTTAACATCTTCAAACATTATAATATAGAAATAATGAAGAAAATCACCGTTGTTCTTTTTTTGATATCAGTTTTTTTAATCGGTTTTTTACCTGTTAAAGATACTGATTTTGGTTGGCATTACAGATGTGGAAATCAGTTTATTACAACTGGAAAATTATGTCTTACAAATGAATTTTCCTATTTTCTTCCAAACTACCAAGCTTACTACCCTGGACACTTATACGATATTTTGATCGCTTTTATATTTGATCATTGGGGATTTTTAGGGATGAGTTTTGTTGGATCTATTATCTTTAGTTTGACTGCTTTAGTTTTTCTTAAACTCATAAATAATGTCAGACTAAGTTTGATTGCTTATTTTATTTCTTTTGTTTTGTCTTATCCTACCTTAAGCTTGGGATTACGTCCTCAAATTATTACCTACTTGTTTTTTTTAGTTTTACTCTTAGCTTTAGAGTCGAAAAACAAAAAGGTATTTTTCTTAATCCCAATTTTATTTTTATTTTGGGTTAATCTACATATTGGTTTTTTTGTCGGACTAATCGTATTAATTTTCTTTATTTTTTCTAACAATAAATTAATCAGTCTGCCTCAAAAATTATTAGTCATTTTTATTTCATTTTTAACGACATTAATAAATCCATTTGGAATTAATGTTTACGTTGAGATCTTTAATCATTCTACTTCTCCCCTTGGAACTATGATTGCCGAATGGGTTAGACCTTCACCCCTACATCTTTTTTTAATTACCTCTTTGACCATTATTGGACTAATTATCATTAGTAAGAAAAAACCTATTAATCTTTTTTATTTGCTAATTTTAGTTTTTTTCTGTTTTCTGTCTTTGAACGCTCGAAGAAATTTGCCTTTTTTTTATCCAATATTTTTTTA
>CAYIVY010000033.1:0-8734 GCA_964366945.1 uncultured Gammaproteobacteria bacterium | reverse complement strand
GATGAAGATAATAGATTTGAGAAATCAAAAGAGGGTTGGAAACAAAAATTTTTAATTGAAATAGAAAAGAAAGGTTCAATTGAATTAAGACTAAATTTTGAAAATCAAGATTATAAATTAATTGGTTTACCTTTTTATAACGAAGGAATAATAAATAATAACTTAAGAAAAGAATTTGAAGAAGTTTTTGAAAAAAAGTTATTAATATAAGCCCATCCCTATAAAAATATAATTTTTATAATTTTACTTTATACTTTGCCTTTACCGCACGATTATCTTTAAGAAATAAATTGACAAGCTTATCAAGAAAGTTTCAATGTTTACTACCTTGTTGTTTTGCCAAGATTTCTTGGATAGTAATGATTTTTGCATTTGGCCCAAACTTTTCAATCATTCGTTGTAGTTGTTCATAAGTAAAAAATGTTGCGCTAGGAGTATTTGCGCTTTCAACAATAGCAGCTGTTTGTTTTTGGGTTAGCATATGCCCTCGCTCTTTCATGGGTTAGTTATACCATTAAATTAGAATTTTTAGCTTCAAAAAGAGTTTTTAAAAAATCAGTTAATTTTCAGAAAGCAATTGTTATAATATTTTAGCATGAATAAAAATGCACTTTTTCTTTCAATATTTATACTCTGTATTGTTGGGATTGGAGCTTTAATATATAGGAAAAATAACATAATTAAAAAAGTGGCAAAAACTACCGCCCCCTTTGAAGAAAACGTTAATCCCCTCTCAATTCAAAGCCTGAGAAATGGCAAATATAATGGCAGCGATATTGTCATTGAACAAACCCTTGAACCCGGGAGTAATTATAAGCGTTATATTGCTTCATATAAATCTGAGGGGCTGAAAATCTACGCTCTTTTAACAGTTCCAAGTGGAGAAAATCCACCAGCGGGCGGATGACCGGTAATTATTTTCAATCACGGTTATATTCCCCCAGCTCAGTACAAAACTACAGAACGGTATATTGCCTATACCGATGCTTTTTCAAGAAATGGTTATATTGTATTGCGATCCGATTATCGAGGACATGGCAATTCTGAAGGACAAGGAAATAGTTATGGCTCAAACGGCTATACAATTGACGTACTGAATGCCATCGGATCAATTAAAAAGTACAAAGACGCTGATCCCAATAAAATCGGAATGTGGGGACATTCAATGGGCGGCCATATTACTCTACGGGCTATGGTTGTAAGCCGAGATATCAAAGCCGGAGTTATTTGGGCTGGAGTGGTTGCCTCATATCCAGACTTACTAACTAAATGGCGAAGAGCAGGTATTACTCCTTTTCCAACGTCTTCTTCTCGTGGGGGCTGGAGACAGGGATTTATCAAACAATATGGGACGCCTGCTGAGAATCCGACCTTTTGGAATTCTATCTCTGCCAATTCCTACCTGGCGGATATCTCAGGTCCCCTACAACTTCATCATGGCACAGCTGACCACTCAGCCCCTCATGAATTTTCCGAAACTTTGAGCGAACAAATGAAAAAAGCAGGCAAGGATGTTGAGTTGTATATTTATCCCGGTGATGGACACGATATTCCCAATAACTTTGGTATCACCATGGAAAGATCTGTTAAATTTTTTGATAAGTATTTAAAAAAATAGGATTTCTGATAAAATTAATGCTAATGAAAACAGCCGATCTTTCAATTATAATCGTTTCTTACAACACTAAAAAAATTACTGAAAATTGTGTTGAGTCAATAAATAGATCCCTTATAAATACAAAAATAAAATATGAAATTATTGTTGTTGATAATAATTCTGGTGACGGCTCTGGGCAAGCGCTTCAAAAAATAGCCCAAGATAATAATAGTCACTTAGTTTATTTTCAAGCTGGAAACAACTTAGGTTTTGGCCGTGGTAATAATTTTGCTGTCAAAGGAGCCAACGGAAAATATATTCTCCTTCTGAACTCAGACACAATCGTGTTAGGCCACTCAATCGAAAAACTTTATAATTTTTTTGTTGAAAATGAAAAGAGGGTCAATTTTTTGGGGGCGAAACTTCTGAATCAAGACCTAACTCCCCAACCGTCGGCCTGTAGATTTTTTACGTTACCTGTAATTTTTGCCACCCTCCTACTAAAGGGAGACTACTGGGGTTTAACCAGATATTCCCCTAATAAATTTTGTCAGGTTGACTGGATATCCGGAGCTTGTATTATGACCGCTAAAAAACATTTTCAAAGATTAGGTGGTTTTGATAAAGATATTTTCATGTATATGGAAGAGGTTGATTTACTATACCGGGCTCAAAAAAAAGGACTAAATACATATTTTTATCCTGATGCCCAAATTATTCATCTTGGTTCCTCATCGTCCGATGGAAAAACTTTTCCGATTTTGCAAGTCTATAAAGGTTTTTTGTTCTTCTATAAAAAACACTGTTCAATTTTTCACATCTTCGTCCTCCGCCTAATTTTAAAATTTAAAGCCCTAATTGCCTATTTAATTGGTAAAATTAGTAAAGATCAATACTTGATTCGTACTTATGAAGAAGCTCTTAAACTTGTTTAAACAACTTGATCGTAACTTGGTTAAAATTTTACTTATTGGTTTTATATTCTTTGTTCCTCTGTGGCCAAAGCTTCCTTTTAAGATGGTTAACTATACTTATATTGCAATTCGCTATGATGATTTTTACCTAGCCATTCTGACTGTTGTGTTTATAATTCAATTGCTAAGGAAGAAAGTTTCTTTAAATAAAAAATTTCTTCTTCCATTTATCTTTTTTTTATCAATAGTTTTCATCTCATATTATTGGAATTCCTACATTGTCAAAAATATCGAGTTTCCTCATCTGGGTTTATTGCATTCTCTAAGACGGGTTGAATATATGATCATGTTTTTTATCGCTTCCTCAGTCATAAAAACTAAAAAAGATTTTTGGCAAGTTATTTCGTATTTTTTTGTTTCGGTTCTCCTAGTGATCTTGTACGGACTAGGTCAAAAATTTCTCAATTTTCCGGCTGTCCAAACAATGAATCCTGAATACGCCAAGGGTTATATTCTCTATCTTACTCCCGAGGCACGGATCTCTTCCACTTTTGGTGGCCATTATGATTTGGCTATATATATTATCATGGCTATTCCTTTTATTCTTTCTTTTTATTTTGCTAAAGGGAAAAACTTTTATCTTCTTTTGTTTATTGGTGCCTTATTAATTCTTCTTTATACTTCATCCCGATCGTCTTTTATCGCCTATTTCCTGGCTACAATAGCCTTTTTATTGTTTATTAGAAAATTTAAGTTTTTAATTTTTGTTTTAATTTTAACGATGGGACTTATGTTTACAACCGGAGAGATAACTAAAAGATTTTTGAGTACCTTTCAGGTAAGAAGAATCCTCGTTGACGATCGAACCGGGGCCGTATATATTGGCCAAACGATTACTACTAAAGAATTGCCGGCCGGATCTTTTTACGTCAAATTAAAAGATCAATCTAAAGGGCAAACTGCCGAACAGCAAAAGGTAGATAACCTAGACGTGTTTAGAAATCAAGTTGTCCTGAATGAAACAAGAGAGGCAACTATTGCAGGAAGAATATCTACGTCAGAAGAAGAAAAATATATGGCTTCTTTATCGGCTAATCTTAAATCGGTTAATACGGTTGTTTCGGACATCTCTATGGCGACCCGTTTTCAAATTGAGTGGCCGCGGGCGATCAATGCCTTCAAAAAAAACCCATTACTTGGGACTGGACCCTCATCTCTCACTGAAGCAACAGACGGTGATTATTTTCGCTGGTTGGGCGAATTTGGCTTACTAGGAACAATCGCTTTTTTAAATATTTTGTTCTTAATTTTAAAAACTATTTGGGATAGTATTAAAAAGCTTTCTTTTGATGAAAGATTAATTGGTTACGGATTTATATTCGGATTTCTGGCTCTTTTTATAAATGCTTCCTATATTGATGCATTTGAAGCCTCCAAAGTTGCCTATACTTTTTGGACAATTGCGGGATTATATATTGGGTACTATTCACTAAATAGCAAAATAGTTAAATCTTAAACGGTTAAAGGTTAATCTATGAAGTCAAATATTTTTTCCAAAAAAGATTTTTTTATTTTATTTTTTATCCTAACAATAGCATTCGCCTTCCGGCTATACAAAATCAATATTCCTTTAGCTGATTTACATTCTTGGCGTCAAGTTGATACCGCGGCAGTTACAAGAAACTTTGTAAAAAATGGTGTCGATCTATTTCATCCAAAGTACGATGATCTATCTAACGTGCAATCGAGAATTAACAATCCTGAAGGATATAGAATGGTTGAGTTCCCAATATATAATACTATTACCGCATTTTTTTATAAGTCACTACCTATTGTTTCTTTGGAAATTTGGGGCAGATTGATAACGGTATTTTTTTCCCTAATTATAATTGCAATTATTTATTACTTACTACTTAAAGAAAACGGTCGTTTGTCAGCCGTTTTTGCAGCCTTTGTTTATGCTGTTTTCCCATTTTTTGTATTTTTTTCAAGGGTTATCTTACCGGAAACAACCGCATTAGCTTTCACAATGCTAGCAATATTTTTTTTCTATCTTAATAGTAATGGTAAAGAAAAAAAATACGTATCATTTATTTATTATCTATTGTCTATCATTTTTTTTACAATATCCCTATTGATTAAGCCAACAATAATTTTTTATGTATTCCCAATAGTCGTACTGTTTTATAGAAAATATAAACATAATATAATTAAAAAACTAGATTTTTATCTGTACTTCATTATTACTTTTATACCCTTAATATATTGGAGATTTTATATTAAAAATTTTCCAGAGGGAATTCCATATTCCGATTGGTTATTTACATCGGTAAATACTTCTCAAGGTCTAAGAAGTATTTTATTTAGACCTTCATTTTTTCGTTGGATTTTTTTTGAGAGAATAAATAATTTAATTTTAGGCGGATACCTAACATTATTTTTTATATTAGGAATCATTGCCAAACAAAAAAAATATTTTCTTTTAAGTTTTGTTTTTTCCGCCTTAGCATATATTCTAACTTTTCAAGGTGGTAATCTCCAACATGAATATTATCAAGTTCTGATATTGCCAGTTCTGGCTATGATGGTTGGCCTTGGTGTCAGTTTTGTTTTTGACCGAAAAAAAGAATTTATTAGTCCTATATTTATTTCAGTTGCAGTTTTTTTTATTTTTGCTTTTTCTTTTTATTTTTCTTATTTTAAAGTTATTGATTATTATGTATATTCACAAGAACTTGTACAAGAGGCAAATATCATCAATAGCCTTACCCTACCTGATGATAAAATTGTGACTGATCGAACCGGTGATACAACATTACTTTATCTGAGTAATCGTCGTGGGGCACCATCTATCTTCCGCAACCCAATCGATCTAAAAAAATTAGGATATAAATATTTGATTAGCTCAAATGATGGTCAAATAAACTCGATGAGGTCAGATTTCGAAATAGTCTTTGAAAATGAAAAATTTACACTATTCAAATTATAATTTATTATTAACGAAGCTGTATGAAGATTTTGATGGTTACTCCTTACGTTCCCTATCCTCCATCATCAGGTGGGCAAATAAGAACCTTTAATCTTCTAAAACATTTAAGTCAAAGTAACGAAATTACATTAGTGGCACTTTACAAAAATGATGAAGAAAAAAAGTATGAAACATATTTAAAAAAATATTGTAAAAGAATCTATCTTTGTAAAAGACCTTCATCACCTTGGCAGTTCAAAAATATTTTTAAAACAATTTTTTCAACGTCACCTTTTTTGGTTGTCAGAAATTATTCTGATGAGGCAAGGATTATTATCAATCAACTATTACGTGAAGAAAAGTTTGATGTAATTCACGCTGAGACATTTTATGTCATGCCGCATATACCACAAACAAAAATTCCAACTGTTCTCGTTGAACAAACAATTGAATATAAAGTTTACAAACACTTTGTTAATTCTTTGCCTTTTTTCCTAAGACTTTTTGTATATTTTGATATTGACATTATTAAATTAAAGTATTGGGAAAGATTCTATTGGAAAAAAGCCAATGCCGTAGTTGTAGTATCTTCCTCAGATGAAAAACTTATAAAAAAAGAGGACCCATTACTTAAGACATCAATTATTCCAAACTGCGTTGGTGACGAAATGATCGTTAATAAATTAGAAAAAAAATATTTAAAGATACCAACAATATTTTTTCAAGGTAATTTTTTCTGGCTTCAAAATGTTGAGGCGGCTAAGTTCATAATAAATAGAATATATCCTCAGCTTGTAAAAGAGTATCCAAATGCTAAAGTTGTCATTGCCGGTCAAAATGCAAAAAAATTAGGCAAATTAATAAACAGAAACATTAATATTGTCAATATTGAACCTAATAATATAGATCTGGTAAAGAAACTTTTTAAGCAAAATACCATATTTATTGCACCAATATTTGGTCCTGGTGGTACTAGATTAAAAATTCTGGCGGCGATGGGTTCGGGTATGCCGGTAATTTCATCGGTTACTGGTATAGAAGGCTTAGAAGTTACCAATAATAAAGATGTTATGATTGCTACCAGTCAACAAGAGTTTATCATAAAAATAAAACAGTTATTATCAAATAAAAATTTGTATGAGACAATTAGAAATAATGCCTATAAACTCGTTAAGAAGAAATATCAATGGAGTAAGACCGCAAAAGAACTCGAATGGGTTTATAAAAATTTGTAACAAAACCAAGTGAGACTTGGTAGATATACTAATGATAAGAATTGGAATTGATGGCAATGAAGCAAATGTTGTTAACAGAGTTGGGGTATCCGTATATGCTTTAAATATATTAAAATATTTTTCCCGCGTTTCAAGCAATGGAATCCAATTTGAGATCTACCTTAAAAATCCTCCTCTAAAAGACTTACCAAATGAAGATGAATACTTTAAATACAAAGTAATATCAGGCAAATTTTTGTGGTCACAAATATATCTATCTATATATTTATTTTTAAATAAAGATATTGACGTTTACTTTTCTCCGGCTCATTATCTACCTCGCTTTTGTCCAGTCCCCCAGGTTGTTACAATCCATGATTTAGCCTATCTCTATTATCCTGAAGACTTTACTAAAAAAGATCTATGGCAGTTAAAAAATTGGACTAATTTCTCAATTAATCAAGCAAAAAAAATTATCGCTGTCTCAAAAACTACTAAAAAAGACATAATAAAAAATTATAATATTGATGAAGACAAAATATCAGTTGTTTATAATGGCTTCGAAAAGGAAGATCCCTCCTTGGAGAGCAAGCAAAAATTAACAAGTTTGAAACCATTTATTCTATTTGTAGGAACTATCCAACCGAGAAAGAACATAGAAACGTTGATTGATGCTTTTAGTAAATTTATACAAACAAATAAAGATTTCAAACTTGTTATCGTTGGTAAAAAAGGTTGGCTTTATAAAAATATTTTTGAAAAAGTCAAAATAATGAAGATGCAAGATAAAATTATTTTTACTGATCACATAACCGAAGATGAGTTGATTTGGTATTACAAAAATGCTTTTTGTCTTGCTCTACCATCGCTCTATGAAGGATTTGGCATCCCTATTCTTGAGGCAATGAGTTATGACTGTCCAACAGTAGTGTCCATGACTTCGAGCCTACCCGAAATTGGTGGAGACGCCAGTCTTTATTTTGACCCAACAAATTCCGACGATTTACTTGATAAATTACAATCTCTTAAAAAAAATAAGAAAATAAGACAGGAATTAGTGACAAAAGGTAGACAACGAATTAAGGATTTTTCCTGGGAAAAATGTGCCGAACAAACCCTACAAGTTATTATTGAAGCTGCGAAAAAATGATTAAAATTATTTCAGAAAGTTTTTCAGATATTTCAGGCTATAATTTAGTAGCTCATCATCCTTTACAGACTTGGGAATGGGGAGAGGCAAGAAAGCAAACAGGGGTTGAAGTTTTGAGATTAGGTAAATATGATGGTAATAAATTAACAAATGTTTTTCAGCTTACATTTCATAAAATTCCAAAAACAAATTATAAAATTGGGTATCTACCCCGTTCTGTTACCCCAATGAAAGATGTTTTGCACTTTCTCGCAACCTACTCTAAAAAAAACAAAGTAATTTTCATTAAAATAGAACCTTATGTAGAAAAATCCAGATTACAAATGATAAATGACAGATCAATCACACATTTTGAATTACAAATTTCAAAGCATCCTCTATTTCCTAATTGGACGCAAATACTTGATCTAAGCAAGTCCGAGGAGGAACTTCTCAAAAGTTTTCACTCAAAAACACGATATAACATTCGTCTGGCTGAGAAAAAAGGCGTTATTGTAAAAGAGATGTCAAACGAAAGCGGTTTTAAGATTTTTTCAAAGCTGTATTTTGAAACCTGTAAAAGGCAAAAATATTTTGGCCATACACAAAAATATCATCAAATCATTTGGGATAGTTTGGAAAAAAATATGGCTCATATTTTAATTGCATTCTATAACGAAATTCCATTGGCGTCTTATGAGCTCTTTTATTTTAAAAATACTCTTTACTATCCATATGGAGGCACATCTTTGGAATATAGAAACCTGATGGCTTCTAATCTATTGATGTGGGAAGCAATTAAACTGGGGAAAAAATTAGGTGCAGAAAAGTTTGATATGTGGGGATCGTTACCACCAAACTATGATGAAAAAAATCCCTGGTCCGGTTTCACCCGTTTTAAGACAGGCTATG